>DATHAV010000106.1:0-4312 GCA_035296505.1 Pseudoxanthomonas sp. | reverse complement strand
TGTGGACGCTGCCGCCGGTAGGCCGCCACGACGCGGCCGATGCCGAGAAGTACGAGGCCATCGGCGAGAGCGACCGCATGACCCTGCGTTTCGTGAAGCCTGCCCAGTAGTTTTTTACTTCTCTCCTGCGGGAGAAGGTGCTCTCAGGCGGACGAGGGCGTGGACGCACGGATGGCGGTGCACCTCGTGGCTGTTCATCGCCACGCCTCATCCGGCGCTTGATGCCGCCTTCTCCCGAGGGAGAAGGGACCGTTCCGATGCTCATCGCCTTCAACAAGCCCTTCGATGTGCTGTGCCAGTTCACCGACCGCAGCGTGCCGCCGCGGCGCACGCTGGCGGAGTTCGGACTGCCGCCGGATGTCTATCCGGCCGGTCGCCTGGACCGCGACAGCGAAGGCCTGCTGCTGCTGACCGACAACGGCGCGCTGGCGCACCGGCTCACCGATCCGCGCCACAAGCAGCCCAAGACCTATTGGGTGCAGGTCGAAGGCGCTCCGGATGCGGCCCGGCTCGAGGCGCTGCGGTCGGGGGTCGAGCTCAGCGACGGCCGCACGCGACCGGCCCGGGCACGACTGCTGGAGCATGCGCCGACGCTGTGGCCGCGCGATCCGCCGGTGCGCTTTCGCAAGACCGTGCCCGACGCCTGGATCGAGCTGGTGATCGGCGAAGGCCGCAACCGCCAGGTGCGGCGCATGACCGCCGCCGTGGGGCTGCCGACGCTGCGGCTGGTGCGCGTGGCGATGGGGCCGCATGCGCTCGACGGCCTAGCGCCGGGCCGATGGCGCGCGCTGCCGGGCGCTTGAATACCCGCTGCGGCGAGTGCGCCTGCGGTGCGCTCGAGGCGAAAAAAATGCCGGGCGAACCCGGCACTGGAGAGAGTACGAGCAACGACGCTTATTCGTCGATGGACGTCGTGGTGGTGGTGCCGCGGGAGTTGCGCGTGGCGGTACCGCTGCGGCGGGCGCCGCCGCTCACGCGCCGGGCTTCGACCCGCTTGGAGCGTCCTTCGATCGGCGTGGCCGCGTCCTGCTGCTTGGCCTTGCGGCTGGCGGCGTAGGCCAGGACGCCCATGCCGAGCGCGGCGGTGACCGCGATCACCGGATTGCGACGCACGAACGCGACCGCGACCCGGCCGCCGGTCTTGGCCGCGCCCAGCGCCATGCCGGTCTGCATCAGCTTCCCGGCGCTGGGGACGATGTGCTTCACGTTGACCCCGACCTGTTCCACCAGCTGCAGCGCCTTGTCCGTGATGAGGGTGAACCTGCTCATTGGCGACTCCGACTCATAGAAGTGATGGCGCAGTGTCCGCCCGCCCGTGTTCAAGACATGTTAGTGCGACGCGGCAGCTCCGCTCTGGCGCCGCTTGTCTCCGGCGCGATCGGCCGATTTGACTCAATTTCCCGGTGCATCGAGTGCCGAGGCGATGCATGGGATGGCTTCGCACGCGCAAGCCAGGCCCTCTCTGCGCATAGCGCGTACAAGGGTGAAGCATCAGCTGCCTCTGGGTTTGGCGCGATGAGTGGCCTGCGCCGACCACGGATCGTCGGGCCACGGATGCCGCGGATACCGCCCCTTCATCTCCTTCCTGACCTCGGGGTAGGTGCGCTCCCAGAACCCCCGCAGGTCCTGGGTGACCTGCAGCGGTTTGCCGCCGGGCGACAGCAGATGCAGGGTCAAGGCGATGCGCCCGTCGGCCACGCGCGGGGTGTCGGCCAGACCGAACAGCTCCTGCAGCTTGACCGCGAGCACCGGCGGCTGGCCGTGCGCGTACCCGATCCGCCGATCCATGCCCGAAGGCACGGCGATGCGCGAAGGCGCCAGTCGATCGATGGACTGGCGCTGCGCCCAGTCGACCTGCGACTTCAAGGCGTCGGCCAACGCCTCCTCGCCCAGCGCGTCCAGCCGCGTCCTGCCGGCGAACGCGGGCTGCAGCCACCGCGACAGGGTGGCCATCAGGCTCGCCTCGGACAGGTCGGGCAGTCCGAGCCCGGGCATCCAGTCGCGCAGGCAGCGCGCGCGCTCGAGCCACTGCCGCAGCGCGTCGCTCCACGGCAGCGACTCCAGCCCGAGGTCGCGCACCGCCGCGGTCAGTGCCGCGGCCGCCTGCGCGGGATCCACGCGCCCGGCCGGGCGGGTCTCCAGCACGATCTGCTCGAAGCGCGCCTCGCGCTCGGCCACCAGCAGGCGGCGCGCGGGATCCCAGCGCACGCGGTCCTCGGTCGCGAAACGCTGCGGGAACTCGCGCCGCAGCCGCTCCGGGTCCAGCGGCGCGCCGAGCGCGACCATGGCGTCGGCGCGGTCGGCCTGGGCCTGCCGCGGCGCGCGCAGTTCGCTGACCAGGATCCAGGGCTCGCCGAACAGCGCGCTGTCCTCGTGCAGCCGCGCGATGCGGCCGTTGGCGAGCGCGTAGCGCTGCGGATCGCCAGGATGCTGGAAGGCGATGCGGTCGGGGAACGCGTGCATCAGCAGGTCGCCCAGCCGGTGCGCTTCGATCGCCATCGGCGGGGCATCGTCGCAGCGCAGCCTCCGGCGCCACTGCCGGGCTGCGGCGTCGATGGCCGCCAGCGCGCTGCGTGGTGCGTCGGCGGTCGGGCGGCCGCCGCGGAAGGCGGCGAGTGCGCGCCAGCGTGCGGCCAGCGCGTCGCTGCGTTCGCCGCGCAGCGGATCGCGCGCTTCGAGCAGCGCGGCCAGATCGCAGGCAAGCCCGCGTTCGTCGTCCCGCGCGCACAGCAGCATCGCCGCCAGCCGCGGGTGCGTGCCCAGGGCCAGCATGCGGCGGCCGATGGCGGTGATGCCGGCATCGGCGGTGACGGCGCCCAGCCGCTGCAGCAGGCCGCGCGCGGCGGCCAGCGCGCCCGGCGGCGGCGGTTCGACGAAGCGCAGCGCGGCGCTGCCCCACGCCGCCAGTTCGAGCGCCAGCGGCGAAAGTTCTACCTGCGTCATTTCCGCGCGGCGCTGCGGCTCCAGGCGCTGCGACTGCGGCCACAGCCGGTAGCTCCAGCCTGTCGCGACGCGACCGGCGCGGCCGCTGCGCTGGTCGGCCGAGGCCTGCGAAATGGCCACCACGTCCAGTCGCGAGAACCCGCTGTTGGGGTCATAGCGCGGCTCGCGCGCCAGGCCGCTGTCGATCACCACGCGCACGCCGGGCAAGGTGACGCTGGATTCGGCCACGTTGGTGGCCAGGATCACCCGGCGGCGGCCGTGCGCATCGGGGCGCAGGACTTCGGACTGCCGTTCGACCGGCAGTTCGCCGTGGAGCGCGAGGACCTGCACGGGCTCGGCCGGATCTGCGGCCCGAAACTGGTGCCCGCGCGCTGGAGCCGCGGCCATCGCGGCCGCTCCCGCGGCGGCGATGCCGGCCAGCGCCGCCTGCGCCCGCGCGATCTCGCGCTGCCCCGGCAGGAACACCAGCAGGTCGCCGGGGTGCTGCCGCAGCGCGTGTTCCACCGCGCGCCGCACCTGCGCTTCGAGCGCCTCGTCGCGCCGGGCCGGGAAGTGCGCCACGTCGACCTCGTAGCCGCGGCCCTCGCTGCTCAGGCGCGGGGCGTCCAAGGTGCGCGCCAGGCGCTCGCCGTCCAGCGTGGTCGACATCACCACCAAGCGCAGGTCCTCGCGCAGCGAGGACTGCACGTCCAGCGCCAGCGCCAGGCCGAGGTCGCTGGCCAGGTGGCGTTCGTGGAATTCGTCGAACAACAGCGCGCCCACGCCCTCCAGCGTGGGGTCGTCCTGGATCATGCGGGTGAGGATGCCCTCGGTCACGACCTCGATGCGGGTGCGCGCCGACACCCTGTTCTCGAAGCGGATGCGGTAGCCGACGGTGTCCCCGACCGCCTCGCTCAGCTGCGCGGCCATGAAGCCGGCCGCGGCGCGCGCCGCCACCCGGCGGGGTTCGAGCAGGACGATCCTGCGGCCTTGCAGCCAGTCCTGATCGAGCATCGCCAGCGGCACCTGCGTGGTCTTGCCGGCGCCCGGCGGCGCCTCCAGCACCAGCCGCGGATGCGACCGCAGGCTGTGCAGGATTTGCGGCAGCAGTGGGCCGATAGGGAATTGCGATGTGGCCATGCGCGCAAGGATACGGGGTCGAGTGCAGCGCCTCGGCCGCTGCCGGCGCTGTGTCTGAAGAGAGGGCTTGCGTCGTGCCGACACGCCCCGCGCATGGAGCGCCCGGCCGGTAAAATATGCGCCATGCAGCTTATCGACATCGGCGCCAACCTCAGCCACGACAGCTTCGACCACGACCGCGACGCCGTACTGCAGCGCGCGCACGGTGCCGGCGTGGTGCAGATGGTGGTCACCGGCGCCAGCCGCGAGC
>DATHAV010000105.1:0-11054 GCA_035296505.1 Pseudoxanthomonas sp. | reverse complement strand
CGCATGACCACGGCCTGGAAACAGCGGCCCGAAGGCGGCGGCCGCTTCGCGCTGTGGGTCATCCGCAGCATCGCCTGCCACGGCGGCCGCGCGCTCGGCCGCGCCTGCCTGTATCCGATCGTGATGTATTTCCTGCTGGTGCGCGGGCCGGAGCGCCGGGAGTCGCGCGCCTATCTGGCGCGGGTGCTGCCGCGGCCGCCCCGGCCCAGCGACGTCGCGCGCCACATCCACACCTTCGCCGCCACCATCCTCGACCGCATGTTCATGCTCAGCGGCCAGATGCAGCGCTTCGCGATCGACGTGCATGGCCTGGAGCCGCTGCACGCGGCGCTGGACCAGGGCCGCGGCGTGCTGGTGTTCGGCTCGCACCTGGGCAGCTTCGACGCGCTGCGGGCGCTGTCGCGCGCGCGGCCCGAGGTCAAGGTGCGGGTGCTGCTGGACAAGGCCCACAACCCGGCGATGACGCAGGTACTGGACGCGCTCAACCCGGAGCTGGCCGCCGGCGTCATCGACGCGGCGCAGGACGGGCCCTCGATCGTGCTGGCGATCAAGCAGGCGACCGACGAAGGCGCGCTGGTGGCGCTGCTGGTGGATCGCGCGCGGCCCGGCGAGCCGTCGCTGCCGACGCCGTTCCTGGGCGGCACCGCTGCATTCCCCACCGCGCCGTGGCTGATCGCCGCCGCGCTCAAGGTCCCGGTGGTGCTGGCCTTCGGCCTGTACCGCGGCGGCAACCGCTACGACCTGGTGTTCGAACCCTTCAGCGAGGGCATCGAAATGCCGCGCCGCCAGCGCGGCGCGATGCTGGCCGCCCTTACCCGCGGGTATGCGGCCAGGCTCGAGCACTACACCCGCAGCGCGCCCTACAACTGGTTCAACTTCTTTGATTTCTGGAACGAATCCCATGCCTCCCCTCTCCACAGACCGCCGCCGGCGGCGGCTCCTGCTGACGCTGATGTGCAGCCTGGCGCTGCCGTGCGCGGCGGCTGACGGCGCCGCCCTCGACAGCGGCTGGATCCTGCAGAAGCTGGCGCGCCCGGTGCCCGCGCGCACCGCGTTCGTCGAGCTGCGCGGTTCGGCGTTGCTCAAGGCGCCGCTGCGGGTGGAAGGCGAATACCGCCGTCCCGATGCCACCACGCTGGTGCGCGAAGTGCGGGTCCCCTACGCCGAAACCACCACCATCCGCGACGGCCAAGCCACGGTCGCGCGGCAGGGACGGGCGCCCCGCCGCTTCGCGCTCTCGCGTGCGCCCGAGCTGGCGACGCTGCAGGCCAGCTTCGGCGCGCTGCTGGCCGGCGACGGCGCGACGCTGGAGCGGCACTACCGCCTGCAGCCGCGGGGCAGCCGCGAGCGCTGGACCCTGCGGATGACGCCGAAGGACGCGGGCGTGGCCCGCCGGCTCGGCGCGATCACCCTCTACGGCCAGGGCGCGGAGCTGCGCTGCATCGAAACCATGCCGGTCTCGGGCGAACTCCAGCGCACCCTGCTGGCCGGCGCCGCGCGCGATGCGGCCACCGCGCAGAGCGCCGAAGCCCTGCTGGCCCTGTGCCGCGCGGCCGGCGCGCGCTGATGCCTGCGGCGCGCCGACCGCGCGCGCCGATGCCGCGCACGCGCCGGCAGTGGCTGCTGGCGGTGGCGTGGCTGGCATTGCTGCTGCTGGCGGGCGCCTGGGTGGGCGAGCACCTGCGGCTCAGCGGCGACCTGCGCAAGTTCATGCCCAGCGCGCGCACGCCGGCGCAGAAGCTGCTGATCGACGAACTGGGCGAGGGGCCGGGGTCGCGCCTGCTGCTGATCGGCCTCTCCGGCGCCGATGCGCCCACGCTCGCGGCGCAGTCGGCGGCCATGCGCGAGCGGCTGGCGCAGGACCCGCAATTCTCGCTGGTCGGCAACGGCGCCGAGGCGTCGCTGGAGGAGTTTCCGCAGGCCCTGCGCGCGTACCGCTACCTGCTGTCGCCGACGCTGGATTCGGACGCCTACGACGCGGCGTTCCTGGCCGCCGCCCTGGACGAGCGCGTGCAGGATCTCGGTTCGCCCGCCGCGGCCCTGGTCGAGCCGCTGCTCGCCTCAGACCCCACGCTCGAAACGCTGGTGCTGGCGGAAGCCTGGACGCCCGCCGGCACTCCGCAGCGGCTTCACGGCGTCTGGTTCGACCCCCGCGGCCGCGAGGCGCTGCTGGTGGCGCAGACCCATGCCGCCGGTTTCGACCCGAACGGGCAGCAGGCGGCGGTGGCCGCGATCCACGACGCGTTCGAACAAGCGCGCGGCAGCACGCCGACGCGGCTCACGCTGACCGGTCCGGGCGCGTTCTCGGTGGAGATCGGCGGCCGCACCGCCGGCGAGTCGCGGACGATCGCCGGCATCGGCAGCGCGGGGCTGGTGCTGCTGTTCCTGCTGGCCTACCGCAGCCTGCGCACGCTGCTGCTGGGCGCGCTGCCTCTGGCGACCGCGGCCTTGGCCGGCCTGGGCGCGGTGACGGCCGCGTTCGACAGCGTGCACGGCATCACCCTGGCGTTCGGCTTCACCCTGATCGGCGTGGCCCAGGACTACCCGGTGCATCTCTTCAGCCACCAGCGCATCGGCCTGCCGCCGCGCGCCAGCGCGCGCGCGCTGTGGCCGACGCTGGCCACCGGCGTGGCCTCCACCTGCATCGCCTACCTCACCTTCTTCGCGTCCGGCGTCGACGGACTCAAGCAGCTGGCGGGATTCACCATCGCCGGGCTGGCGGTGGCGGCCCTGTGCACGCATTACCTGTTGCCGCCGCTGATGGCCGACACCACGCGCGACGCCGCCGATTCGCCGTGGATGGCGCGCTGCCAGCAGTGGATCGAGCGCCTGCCGCGCCCGCGCCTGGCGCTGGCGGCGCTGGCGCTGGGCGCGGGCGCGGTGGTGGCGCTGGCGCCGGACGAGTTCTGGCAGAACGACCTGTCCAAGCTGACGCCCGTGCCCAAGGCCTCGATGGACGACGACCTGCGCCTGCGGCACGCGCTGGGGGCGCCGGACGTGCGCTATGTCCTCACCCTGGGCGCGGGCGACGAGGAGGCCGCGCTGCAGGCCTCCGAGCGGCTGGCGCCGGCGCTGGAGGCGCTGGTGGCGCAAGGGGCGCTGGGAGGCTACGACCTCGCTGCGCGCATCCTGCCCAGCGCGGCCACCCAGCGCGCGCGCCAGGCCCGGCTGCCCGACGCCGGGGTCCTGCGCGACGCGCTGCGCCAGGCGCTGGCCGATTCCCCGTTCCGCGAGGACGCGTTCGAACCCTTCGTCGCCGACGTCGCCGCGGCGAAGCGGGCGCCGCCGCTGCGCCCTCGCGACCTGGCCGGCACCCCGCTGGAGCCGCGCGTGTCCGGCCTGCTGCTCGCCGGCGACGCACGGGTCACGGCACTGGTATCGCTCAATGGGCGCGTGGACGCACAGGCCGTCGCCGCGGCGGCGCAGGCCGCGGGCGCCCAGCTGGTGGACCTCAAGCGAGCCTCCGAATCGCTGGTGGCCGCGTACCGGGGCCGCGTGCTGGGCGCGCTGGCGGTCGCGGCGCTGCTGCTGCTCGGCACGGTATGGATCGCGCTGCGCTCGCCGCGCCGGGTGTGGCGGGTGGTGGTGCCGATGGCGCTGACCACGCTGCTGATCCTCGCGGTGCTGCGCGGGTTCGGCGTCGAGCTGACGCTGTTCCATCTGGTCGCCCTCATCCTGGCCGCGGGACTCGGGCTGGATTACGCGCTGTTCTTCGAACACGCCGGCAGCGACCGCGCCCAGCAGCGCCGCACCCTGCACGCGGTGCTGGTGTGCAGCGCCACCACCCTGCTGGTGTTCTGCCTGCTGTCGTTCTCCACCATCCCGGTGCTGCGCGCGATCGGCACCACCGTGGCGCTGGGCGTGTTCGGCAACTTCGCGCTAGCGCTGCTGTTCACGCGCGAGCCGTCCGGCCAAGGGACTCGACGATGATCGGACGCGACCGGATCGAAGCGATGATTCCGCACAAGGGCGGCATGTGCCTGTGGGACGAGGTGGCGTCATGGGATGCGCAGCGCATCGTGCTGCGCGCGCGCAGCCACGTCGACCTGGCGCACCCGCTGCGCTCGCGGGGCCGCCTGCGCGCGGTGCATCTGTGCGAGTACGGCGCCCAGGCCATGGCCGTGCACGGCGGCCTGCGCGCGAGCGAAAGCGGCGGATCGGCCGCGCCCGGGCTGCTGGTCGCGCTGCGCGGCGTGGAGCTGCACGTGGACCGCATCGACGAACTCGGCGGGCCGTTGGAGTGCGAGGCCCAGGTGCTGGTCGAGGGCGAGGGCAGCCAGCAGTACCAATTCCGTATCTCCCATGCCGGCGTGCTGCTGGCCCAGGGGCGGGCGGCGGTGATGCTGCGGGCATCGTAGCCCGCGCCGCGTCTACGCCTGCCGCCACTGGCTACAATCGGCCCATGAACCAGCCGCCCATGAACCAGACCTCCAAGCGCGCCCTCGTCACCGGCGGCAGCGGCGATCTCGGCGGCGCCATCTGCACCGCGCTGGCGGCCAACGGACTGCACGTCATCGTCCACGCCAACGGCAACCTTGCGCGCGCCGAGGCCGTGGTGGAGCGGATTTGCGCCAGCGGCGGCGGCGCCGAGGCGATCGCCTTCGACGTCGCCGACGGCGAGGCCACCCGCGGCGGCATCGAGGCGCTGCTGGCGGCCGGGCCGATCCAGGTGGTGGTCAACAACGCCGGCATCCACGACGACGCGCCGCTGGCCGGCATGGCGGACGCGCAGTGGAAGCGCGTCATCGACGTGTCCCTGCACGGCTTCTTCCACGTCACCCAGCCGCTGCTGCTGCCGATGGCGCGCACCCGCTGGGGACGCATCGTCAGCGTGTCGTCGGTGGCCGCGGTGCTCGGCAACCGCGGGCAGGTCAACTACGCCGCCGCCAAGGCCGCGCTGCACGGCGCGTCCCGGTCGCTGGCGCGCGAGATGGCCACCCGCAACATCACCGTCAACGTGGTCGCGCCCGGGGTGATCGAGGGCAGCATGGCCAACGAGGCGTTCCCGCCCGAGCTGATCAGGCAGACCGTTCCGGCCGGCCGCGCCGGCACGCCCGCGGAAGTGGCGGCGCTGGTCGCCTTCCTGTGCGGCGACGCGGCCGGCTACATCAACGGCCAGGTGATCGGGATCAACGGCGGGATGGGCTAGGAGACGCCACCGCCCATCCCGGAGGGGGCCGTCATGCCGCCCGCCACCGTCACGCCGCCGGACCGACACGCTTTTTCAACCACCGAAGGGACCTTCGATGTTCAAACGCTCGCTTGCGCTTTTCCTGCTGCTCTCCGCGCCCGGGGCCTGGGCCGCCGACAACGCGCCACCGGCGGAAGGCGCCGTCAACCCGCCGCCCCGCGCGCCCTTCAACCGCTACCAGCGTTTCGAGGCGGCGCCGGTGGAGATGGGCGCGCCATTCGCCGGGCAGAAGAGCAACGAGATCGCGCGCGAGCGGCTGCAGGCCAACCTGGACGAGCGCGTGGGACCGTTGCTGCAGGAATGGAACGCGGCCGCTGCGGGCGACGCGCCGGCGACGCTGCGCATCGTGCCGCAGGTGCGCTACATCCGATTCATCACCGGCGGCAAGCGTTTCTTCGGCGGCGCGCTCGCTGGCGGCTCATCGATCATGGTCACGCTGAAGATCACCGATGCCGCCAGCGGCGAAGTCATTGCCGAACCCGACTTCTACCAGCACGCCAATGCGATGGGCGCGGCCTGGTCGTACGGCGCGACCGACAAGACCATGCTGATCCGGATCTCGAACATGGCCACCGAGTACCTGCGCAGCAACTACGCGCAGACGGTGGCGGTGCCGATCAGCCAGGCGCCGGACATCTCCAACTAGCCGAGCCCCGCGGCCGCGTCCATGCTCAGGCGGCGCTGGCGTACCACACCGGCGCCAGCGACGGTCGCTGGCGTCCGTCGCCGGCCACCGCGGCCTGGATTCCGCAGGTGTCGATGTCCGGATGCGCTTGACGCGCCTGCTGCAGGATCTCGCCGGCCAGCCACTCCATGCGCGCCACGTTGTCGCCGATGCGGCCGATGAAGGCGTCGTCGTGCAGGGTGTCGTTGAGCGCACGGTTCATCTCATGGAACCACTCGATGCCGTGCTGGTCGAGCAGGCGCCCATCGGGCTCCAGCGGCGCCGTGTTGCGCCGGCCCCACTCGCGCAGCAGCGCCTGCACCGCCAGGTTGAGCTCGCGTCCGCGCATGAACTGCGGGCGCAGCCTGCCCAGCAGCGCCACGTGCGTCAGGCGCTGGCCGAAGAACAGCGGCGCCAGCAGCGACCAATAGTAGGTGTAGTCCCAGATCACTTTGACCGGCATCACCTGCGCATCGCCGAACAGCGGGTACTGGTCCTGGTACAGGGTCAGGGTGTTCTCGTAGAACGAGTGGTACAGCTGCTGGTAGATCTCCGCGTAAGGGGCGAACGGGGCGTTGGCGCGGTCGCGGGCTATCAGGTCGCAGATGAAGGTGTTGGACATGGCGATGAAGTCGCTGCCCGGCGAATAGAACGGGTCCAGGAACAGCCCGGCCTCGCCGGTCAGCGCCCAGCGGTCGCCGCTGAACACCTGCCTGCAGCCGTAGGAGAACTTGCGCAGGAAACCGAAGTCCAGCAGCGCGTGCTCCGGCCTGTCCAGCGTCGCCGCCACCTGCGGCTGGTGTTCGCGCAGCCACGCCATGGCCTTCCCGTGCGTGTTCATGGTCTCCAGCGGGTGCATCTTGGCGTCGCAGACGATGCCGAGCGAGTGCGCGCCGGAGGCCAGGGGAATCAGCCAGAACCAGTAGCCCGGGCCGCACATGTGGTTGGTCGAACGCCAGCGGTCCGGCGGCGTGCAGCGCGCCAGCCACTGCGGATCCCGCGACCACTGGTTGGGATCGACGAAGCCCTCGACCCGCCACCACACCGCGTTCGCATCGTGGCCGTTGTCCTGCGCCAGGCCTAGCTTGCGCTTGAGCAGGCCCGCGCGCCCGGCCGCGTCCACCACCCAGCGCGCCTGCAGCCGATGCGTGGCGCCGTCCTTTTCGAAGTCGACCGCGTGCGGCGCGTCGCCCGGGTCCAGGTCGATCCGCCGCACCACCGCGCCGTCGTGGAACCGCACGCCGAGCGCGCGGGCGTGCTCGCCGAGAAAATTCTCGAAACGGCCGCGATCCAGCTGCCACGACGGCGTCGGCAGTATTCTGCTGACGCCCAGTTCGGTGCAGCGGTCGATGTCGCTGCGTCCCTCGCAAAAGAAGAAGCGGAAGCCGAACTTGCGCAGCTGCCGCGAATCGAGATGTTCGCGCAGGCCCAGCACGTCGGCGAAGTAGTGCGCGCCGATCTCCACCGTGGATTCGCCGACCTTGAACGCGGCCTCGCGCACCGGATGGCCGCGGCGTTCGATCACCGTCACCGTGGTCATCGCGTCGCGCTGCTTGAGCTGGATCGCCAGGCTCAGCCCGGCCAGTCCGCCGCCCACAATCAACACGTCGCTGGCAGGTTCGTTCATGCGGGTTTCCTGATGTCCTGGCTGCCGAAGACGACGCCGAACTCGCCGCTGGGATCGTCGATCAGCGGCGGGTTGGCGCGGATGCTGCGGTACACCGCGGGCACGCCACCGTAGCGCAATGCCTGCATCACGATATGGCTGGTGATCCGGTACAGGTCGCTCAGCGGCCGGAAGTGGCTGGGGCGGAACTGTTGGTCGCTGCCGGCGCAGCGATAGCGCGATTCTATGGGGACGGATACGCAGCGCGTGCCCAGCGCGCGCGCGGCCGAGATCAGGATCTGCGCCTCGAACACGAAGCCCTCGCCGGGCACGTCCTGCAGCGCGATCACCGGCGCCGGATAAAAACGCTGGCCGCTTTGGCTGTCGCAGACCTGGTAGCCGGTGCCCCAGGCCACGCCCCAGTCGCCGAACTCGTTGGCCAGGCGGCGCAGGGTCGGCTGCGAAGCACGCTTGCGCAGGCGCGCGCCGATGACAATGCATCCCGGATGGCGGTTGGCCGCCTCCAGCAGTCGCGGCAGGTCCTCGGCCGAATGCTGCCCGTCGCCGTCCATGGTCAGCACGCCGCGGAAGCCGCGCCGCGCCGCTTCGCCGAACCCGTGGCGCAGCGACTCGCCCTTGCCGCGCCGCTGCGCATGCCGCAGCAGGATCACCGGCAGGTCGGCGATGCAGTCGGCGGTGCCGTCGTCGGAGCCGTCGTCGACCACGATCACGTTGGGGCAGTAGGCGAGCGCGCCCTGCACGACCTCGCGGATGCGCAGCGATTCGTTAAGGGCCGGGATGAGCACGGCGACCTGGCCGCGGTCGAGGCGCTGCGGTTCGGTCATGGGACCAGCTCCACCTCGAGCACGCCGCCGGCCCCGGAATGCAGGCATGCGCCGCCGCCTCGGGCGAGCATTTCGAACACGGGCAGCATCGGGGCCATGGCGTTTCCAGCGAGCAGGCGCGACAGTGGACCATGCCGTCCGTGGGCGTTGCGTGCATCGTTTTCACCCAGCCGCACGCGCAGGCGCGGCGCCCCTGGGACCGGATGGCCCACCAGCACCAGCGCGCCGCCCAGCAACCCTTCGCTGGCCGAAGTCCCTGCCAGCGGCCCGGCCGCGGTGCCGTCGTAGCCGACCAGCAGCACCGCCTCGGTGCCGGTCGCGAGCTGGGCCATGGCTTCCAGCAGGCCCTGGGCGAAGCTGGCGTCGAACGCGCTGATCGCGGTCGCCGGAGTCATCGCCCCGGCGCCGATGGTCCAGTAGCCGGCCGCCGCGTTGTGCACCGAATTGTGGAACTTGGTCGGCGAGATCGTGCGCGGATCTTCCACCAGCGTGGCGCACATGTAGTCGGTGATCGCCAGGTCGCCGTGGGTGGAGGCGAACACCGAGGACAGCGTGGCCGGATCGCGGCCGGCCGCGGTGCAGGCGGCCAAGGCCACTTCCAGGGCGACCGCCACGGTCTCGGGGGCGCGTCGGCGCTCGTTGGGCGCCAGCAGCTGCGGCGACGGGCGCACCGGCGGCGCGTCGGGCAGCCGTCCCTCGGCCGCGTAGGCCCGCGCGGCGTCCCAGCCCGGTAGGCCGCGCGCCCAGAAGCCGATGCCCGCCACGCTCGCTTCCCACGCCTTCGGGCTCATGCGCGGCCGAACACCAGCGTGGCGTTGTTGCCGCCGAACCCGAAGGAGTTGTTCATGGCGTAACGGATATCGCGCCGCGCCCCTTCGAAGCGGATCTGCGGTCCGCAGGCGGGATCGGGGATGCGGCTGTTGAGGGTGCCCGGCAGCTCGCCCGACTCCAGGGCCAGCAGCGCGATCACCGATTCGACGATGCCGGCGGCGCCCAGTGTGTGCCCGGTCCAGCCCTTGGTGGAGCTGGCGTGCAGCCGTTCGGGGAACAGCGCGGCGACGGCCCCGGCCTCGACCGTGTCGTTGGCCGGGGTCGCGGTGCCGTGCAGGTTGAGGTAACCGACCGCGTCGGCATCGATACCGGCGCGCGCCAGCGCGTCGCCCATGGCCAGGCGTGCCCCCAAGCCCTCGGGGTGCGGCGCGGACATGTGGTGGGCGTCGCTGGATTCGCCGTAGCCGCGGAGCCGCAGCCCCGGCTGCCCCGCGTGCGGCCGTTCCAGCAGGGCGAAGCCGCCGGCTTCGCCCAGCGACAGGCCCACGCGGGTGGCGTCGAAGGGACGGCAGGGATCGGGCGAGACCAGCTGCAGCGCGTTGAAGCCGAACAGCACGCTGCCGCACAGGGTGTCCACGCCGCCGACCAGGGCCGCGTCGGCGATGCCGGACTGGATCAGGCGCGCGGCCTGGCCGAACACCTTGGCGCTGGACGAACACGCGGTGGCCACGGTGATGCAGGGGCCGCGCAGGCCGGTGGCCTCGCGCACGAAGTCGCCCAGCGAATGCGGCGTGTGCACGATCGCGCGGTCCAGATCGGCAGGGAAGCGCTGCGCGCCCGGCGCGCCCTCCAGTCGCGTGTAGGCCTCCTCGCTGGCGCCGATGCTGGCGGTGGAGGTGCCCACCACTATCGCCACGCGCGCGGCCCCGTAGCGCTGGCGCATCGATTCGATCCCGGGCATCAGCCCGTCCTGCTGCAGGGCCAGCCACGCCAGGCGATTGTTGCGGCACTCCCACTGCGCCCATTGCGTCGGCAGCGCCGCGTCTTCGAGGCCCTCGACGCGCCCGATCCAGCAGTCCAGGGGGTCGCCGCCGAAGTCGTTGCGACGCAGCCCGCTGCGGCCTTCGCGCATGGCGTCGGCCTGGGCCTTGCGTCCTCGACCCAGGGCGGTGGTGGCGGTGTAGGCGTTGATCGCCAGCGGCGGCATGGGTGACAGCGACGGCGATGAGGGCACGCGGAAGTCCGGCGATCGGGATATGAAGAAGTATAGCCAGCGCCGGGAGATCCTCGATCATGGACCTGCGCCGCCGAGCGGATTGCGCCGGGTTCGGCCCGGTGCGCGGGTTTCCCCGCCAGTGCGTTTCATCCACAATCTGCGCCACCTCCAACGTTCGGACGCGCCACGCGCGGATGCACGCCTTCGTCTACAAGAGCCAGCGCCGGGCGGACACCTTCGTCTACCTGGCCGCGCGCGACGACTTCGAGCGCATTCCCGCACCGGTACGCGACACGCTGGGCGCGCTGACGTTGGTGCTGGACGTGGCGCTGACGCCGGGGCGCAAGCTGGCGCGCGAGGATGCCGCGGTGGTGCGCGAAAACCTTGCCACGCGCGGATTCCACCTGCAGCTTCCGCCGCCGCCCGTCCCGCCGTCGCGTGCCGATGGCTGAGAGGCCGCGCTCGGCGCGCCATGCGCTGGCCGCCCTGGCGCTGGGGATCGCGCTGGCCGCGCTGACCGCACTCGGCGGCGCGGCGGCCGCGCTCGGCGCACTGCTGGCGCAGCCGGCGCTGGCGCTGGCGGCTTCGTGGTACCGCGGCACCGGCGCGCTTCCGGCATCGCCGGCCGCGCTGCGGAAAGATGCTTTCGGCCTGCTGATGCTGTGGGGCGGCGGCTTCACGCTCGGCGCGGGGCTGCTGGCCTGGCCGCTGTCCGGGCTGCGCGCGTCCGGCAGCCTGCTCGCGGCGCTGGGCGTGAGCGC
>DATHAV010000104.1:0-9483 GCA_035296505.1 Pseudoxanthomonas sp. | reverse complement strand
AGACGCCGGCTTTGTCGCCGCCGAGCTTGGCGACTTCGGCCTTGCTCTTGTCCAGGTCGGATGCCGCCATGGCTTCCAGGGCGGACCGGTAAGCCAGATGCGCGGACTGCGCCTGGGCGACCTGCTGTCGCTGCCACCACTGCCACCCGAAAATGACCGCGAGCCCCAAGGCTACGCCGCCGACCAGGCCGGCACCGTTGTTTTTCAGCCAGTTGCGGACGCGTTCGCCTTGTTCGTGCTCGTCGAGCGGATCGTCGATCGCCATGCGTACTCTCGCCCCGTCTTGGCGGGGTATGGATGCTTGAATTGGGGGAATCCGGCTTGAATCAGTCGACGACTGGGGCCAGGGAACCATCGGAGGATACCGCAAAGCGAACCACATTGGCTCGACGATACGGCGCCAGATCAACCGTACTACCGTTTTGCTGAACCTCCACCACCGACGCATTGCCGATCACGACGCGGCCGACTTCGCCCCTCTTGAAGCTGCGCTGCTCGCCCGCCTTGAACATTCCTTTTTCGAGACTTGCGCCGTCCGGCCCGAAGATCTGGATCCAGCTGTCTCCCTGGGTACGCAGCACCAGCGCGCTGCCGGCCGCGCGCGGCAGGGCCGGCGTCAGCGAAGCGACGTAAGGCGGCGCGGGCGGCGCTCCTTCGTTACGGCCGCTGGCTGCCGCAGGCGCGGGGCTGGCCGCCCCCGGGCTGGAAGGATCCGCTGTCGGGGGGACATCCAGCGATGCGGTCGGCTGCGGCGACACGTCATCGATGTCCCACTGGGTCGCCACCCAGACCGGCACCGCGATGGCGGCGGTCAGCACCACGTACACCGCCCGGCGCGTAATGCTCTCCAGCACCCGCCGGTAGCGCGGCGTATGGGTGCGGCTCACCAGCTCGGCTGGCTGCACGCACTGCAACTGGGCCTGCTCCAGGTAGGGCTGGATATCGACGCAAAGCAGCCTGGCGTAACTGCGCAGCTGCCCCCGGACGAAGACCGGCGCGCCGAGCCGTTCCCATCGCTCTTCCTCCAGCGCCTGGAGCACCTTCAGCGGCATTTTCAACCGCACGGCGATGTCCGGCAGCGAAAGGCCGGCCTGTTCGCGCGCCTGTCGCAGCAACTGCCCGCAGCCACGCGCGTGCGAGATGTCTGTAAGTGATTCTGCCTGAGTGGTCATGGCTGTTGCGTTTCCCCTGAGTCGGCGGTGGCCTTGTCCGGGAACTCCGCCCGCAGCCGCTGGTTGTAACGCCCGGCGGCACCCCTGTCGCCGAGCTTTTCTTCTATCCGAGCGGCGAGTTGTAACACGTCAGCCGTGGCAGGTGCAGCCGCGAGCCTGCGCTCGTTGAAAGCGCGCGCTTCGAAGTACCGCTGCTGGCGGAACTCGTTCTCCGCCATCGAAGCGAGCGCATAAGGATTGCCGGGATCCAGACGGAGCGCCTGGCGCAGGTCGCGCTCGGCACGTTCGTACTGGCCCGACCGCAGCGCGCAGCCGCCGGCGTTGGCGAGCGCTGAACCCGGGCTGGCATAGTTCGGGGCGGCGATCGCCCGATCGAACCACACCAGCGATTCGGCCACGCTTCCGTTCTGGCACAGCCAGGCGCCGTAATTGTTCATCGCCGCCCCCTGGCTGGGCGCAAGCTCGGCGGCGCGCCGGTAGTGCTTGCCCGCCTGCGCGCTGTCGCCGCGCTGGTCGCTGATGACCGCCAGCAGCGTATGCGCGGCGCTGGAACTGGGGTTCCTCTTCAGGACATCGTGCGCTTCGCGTTCCGCCGACGCAATGTCGCCGCTGTGAAGCCGCTGCGTCGCCCGGGCCAGCTGGTCGTTGGCTGCCAGCCGTTGCTTGGTAGCCGCGCTGTCGCTGACGCTGTACACGGGCGCCACCTCTTCCGAACCCCGGCGCTCCGGGCTCTGGCGGATGAAGGTCAGGCGCGAGCAGCCGCTCGCCACCAGCGCCGCCAGCACGCACAGCGTCAGGGTCCTACGCAGCGGCATCGTCGAGCCCCTGCGACTGCAGATGCAGGCGGAACTCCGCCTGACGCCGGGTGCGGTCCACCACCTGTCCCTTCAACTGCCCGCAAGCGGCGTCGATGTCGTCGCCCCGGGTACGGCGGACCATCGTCAGCACCTGGTTGTCCAGCAGGATCTTCTGGAACGCGCGGATGTCCTGTTCGGCGCTGCGCTGGTAGCGGGTGCCGGGAAACGGGTTGAACGGGATCAGATTGACCTTGCCCGCATCCTTCTTCTGCGCCGCGTTGTCGAACTGCCGCATCAGCCGCGCCAGCTGGCGGGCATGCTCGGGCTGGTCGTTGACGCCCCGCATCATGGTGTACTCGAACGTCACCGAATCACGCTTGCCGTTGGCCCGCACGTAACGCGCGCAGGAGTCCATGAGTTCGGCAATCGGGTACTTCCTGTTGAGCGGCACCAGTTCGGTGCGCAGCTCGTCGTCGGCCGCGTGCAGCGACACCGCCAGCGACACGTCGCTTTCGGTGGAAAGGCGGTCGATCATCGGCACCATGCCCGCGGTGGACAGGGTGACGCGCTTGCTGGCCAGGCCATAGCCGAGGTCGTCACGCATCACGCTCATCGCGCGGACCACGTTGTCGAAGTTCATGAGCGGCTCGCCCATGCCCATCATCACCACGTTGGTCAGCTTGCGCTGCAGATGCGGCACGTTGCCCAGATGGCGCGCCGCCACCCACACCTGGCCGACGATCTCGGCCGTGGACAGGTTGCGGTTGAAGCCCTGGGTGGCGGTGGAGCAGAACTGGCAGTTGAGCGCGCAGCCCACCTGCGAAGAGACGCACAGCGTGCCGCGCCCCTTGTCCGGGATGAACACCGTCTCGATGGCGTTCTTTCCGTCCATGCCCAGCAGCCACTTGTGGGTGCCGTCGGTGGAGGGCTTCTCGAAATGCACCTTCGGCACCGCCACTTCGGCGCGTTCCTGCAGCTTGGCCCGCAGGGCCTTGCCCAGGTCGGTCATCGCTTCGAAATCGGTGACGTGGCGGTGGTGGATCCACTTCATCACCTGGTGGGCGCGGTAGCGCTTCTCGCCGAGGCGGTCGGCGAAGAAAAACTCCAGGCCCTCGCGATCGAGGTCCAGCAGGTTCTGTTTCGTTGCGACAGCCTGGTCCACGTGGAATCAGCGGGAGAAGATTTCGGTGGCGGCGAAGAAGTAGGCGATCTCCTGCGCGGCGGTCTCCGGCGCGTCGGAACCATGCACCGCGTTGGCGTCGATCGAATCGGCGAAGTCGGCGCGGATGGTGTCCGGCGCCGCGTCCTTGGGATTGGTCGCGCCCATCAATTCACGGTTCTTGGCGATGGCGTTCTCGCCTTCCAGCACCTGGATAGCAACCGGGCCGGACGCCATGAACTCGACCAACGCATTGAAGAACGGGCGCTCGCGGTGCACTGCGTAGAACCCCTCGGCCTCGCGGCGCGAGAGGTGCCTGATCTTGGCGGCCACGATCTTCAGGCCGGCATTCTCGAAACGCGAGTAGATCTGGCCGACGACGTTCTTGGCGACGGCATCGGGCTTCACGATGGACAGGGTGCGCTCCAGCGCCATGGTCTTCTCCGTTATAGGGCCATTGCGGACCCGGGTGAACAGAAAACCCGCGCACGGACGCGGGGTTAGGTTTGACTTAGGAGTGGAATTCTAACGTACCCGCGCTGGATTTTGCAGCCCCTGAAGCGATTTTTGATGCGTTGCAGCATGACTTGGCACCCGAATCCGGCCATTATCAAACAAGCGTTTGATTCCTGGGGCTCGAATGGCCAGTGCCGCTCACTTCTCCACCAAGGACCGGATCCTCGGCGCCGCCGAGGAGTTATTCGCCCAACATGGGTTCGCCGGCACCTCGCTGCGACAGGTGACCAGCCGCGCCGACGTCAACATCGCCGCCGTCAACTACCATTTCGGCTCCAAGGACAATCTGGTCAACGAGGTCTTCCGGCGCCGCATGGACGAGATGACCGAGCTGCGCCTTAGCCAGCTGAAACTGGCCCGGGAACGGCACCCGGGCGAACTGCGGCCCGTGCTCGCGGCCTTCGTCGAACCGGCGCTGGCGCTGGCGCAGGACCGTCATGGCGGCGGCGCGTTCGTGCGGGTGGTCGCGCGCGCCTATGCGGAAAAGAACGACGGCCTACGCAGGTTCCTGTCCGATTACTACGGCCATGTCCTGCGCGAGTTCGGCCGTGCGATCGCCGATTGCTGTCCGGCCCTTTCGAAGGAGGAACTGTACTGGCGCCTCGATTTCCTGGCCGGGGCGCTCACCTATGCAATGGCGGACTTCGGTCTGATCCGGCGTCCCGGCAACGTCACCGAAGCCGCCCACCGCGAGCGCGCCGCACAGGAACTCATCCGCTTCGCGGAAGCCGGTATTCGCGCCGGTAAATAATTATTTACAACAAGGATTTATCGAAAATGTCTCATAAATTGCTTGTACGCAAGGCGGCGGTTCTCGGGGCCGGGGTCATGGGCGCCCAGATCGCAGCGCACCTGGTCAACGCCGGGGTCGATACGGTCCTGTTCGACCTGCCCGCCAAGGAGGGCGATCCCAACGGCGTGGTGACCAAGGCCATCGCCAACCTCGCCAAACTGAGCCCCGCGCCGCTGGCCAGCAAAGCGCTGGCCGAAGCGATTACCCCCGCCAACTACGAGACCGGGCTCGAGCTGCTGCGCGACTGCGACCTGATCATCGAGGCCATCGCCGAGCGCATGGACTGGAAGCAGGACCTGTACAAGAAGATCGCGCCTTTCGTCGCCGAACACGCGGTGCTGGCGAGCAACACTTCGGGCCTGGGCATCAATGCGCTGTCCGACGTGCTGCCCGAACAGTTGCGCCACCGCTTCTGCGGCGTGCACTTCTTCAACCCGCCGCGCTACATGCACCTGGCCGAACTCATTCCCACCAAAGTCACCGAGGCGGCGGTGCTCGAGGGCCTGGAGAGCTTCCTGGTCACCCACCTCGGCAAAGGCGTGGTGTACGCCAAGGACACCCCCAACTTCATCGGCAACCGCATCGGCGTGTTCTCGATCCTGGCCAGCATCCACCACACGTCGGAATTAGGCCTGGGCTTCGACGAGGTCGATGCCGTCAGCGGATCGCTGATCGGGCGGCCCAAGTCGGCCACCTACCGCACCTCCGACGTGGTCGGACTGGACACCATGGCGCACGTGATCAAGACCATGGGCGATACGCTGCCGGAGGACCCCTGGCACAGGTATTTCGCGGCGCCGAGCTGGCTGCAGGCGCTGATCGCCGAGGGCGCGCTTGGGCAGAAGACCGGCGCCGGCATCTTCCGCAAGGCGGGCAAGGACATCCTGGTGCTGGACCTCGCGCAGCAGGATTACCGGCTTGCGACCGGTGTCGCGGCGCCCGAAGTCGTAGAGATCCTGAAACTGAAGGATCCGGCGCAGAAATTCGCGCGGCTGCGCGAGAGCGGGCATCCGCAGGCGCAGTTTCTGTGGGCCACGTTCCGCGACCTGTTCCACTACAGCGCCTACCACCTGGCCGACATCGCCCAGACCGCGCGCGAGGTGGACCTGGCCATCCGCTGGGGCTACGGCTGGTCGATGGGTCCCTTCGAAACGTGGCAGGCCGCCGGGTGGAAGCAGGTGGCGCATTGGATTTCGGACGACATCGTCGCCGGCAAGGCCATGAGCGATGCGCCCTTGCCCAATTGGGTGTTCGACGGGCGCGAAGGCGTGCATGCGGCCGAGGGCAGCTACAGCCCGATCAAGAACGCCAAGCTGCCGCGCTCCACGCTGCCGGTGTACAAGCGCCAGCGCTTCCCTGAGGCGCTGCTGGGCGAATCCGCGCCCGCCGGCGATACGGTGTTCGAGAACGACGGCCTGCGCATGTGGAGCGACGGCGACGGGATCGCCGTGGTCGGCTTCAAGACCAAGATGAATACCGTGAACGACCAGGTGCTAGACGGCCTGCAGGAAGCGGTGCGCCGGGCCGAGAAGGACTATCGCGGCCTGGTGATCTGGCAGCACAAGGAGCCCTTCTCCGCCGGCGCCGACCTCTCCGGCGCCATGGGACTGCTGCAATCGGGCGACGTGGCGGGCTTCGAGGCCATGGTCGCCAACTTCCAGGCCACCAGCCAGTGCATCAAGTATTCGCTGGTGCCGGTGGTGTCGGCGGTACGCGGCCTTGCGCTGGGCGGCGGCTGCGAGTTCCAGATGCACAGTGCGGCCACGGTTGCGGGGCTGGAAAGCTACGTGGGCCTGGTGGAAGCGGGCGTGGGCCTGCTGCCCGCCGGCGGCGGCCTGAAGGAGATCGCGGTGCGCGCGGCGCAGGCGGCGGGCCCGGGCGGCGACGTGTTCGCCGAACTCAAGCGCACCTTCGAGACGGTGGCGATGGGCAAGGTCTCGGCATCGGCGGTCGAGGCCCAGGAGCTGGGTCTCATGCGCAGGACCGACAGGACCGTGTTCAACGCCCATGAAGTGCTGCATGTCGCGCGCCAGCAGGCCCTGTCCCTGGCCGAGGCCGGCTACCGGCCGCCGCTGCCGGCGCGCAGGATCGCGGTCGCCGGCGACATCGGCATCGCGACCTTCAAGATGATGCTGGTGAACATGCTGGAAGGCCGCTTCATCAGCGAGTACGACTACGAGATCGCGGTGCGGATCGCCACCGTCCTGTGCGGCGGCGAGGTCGATCGCGGTTCGCTGGTCGACGAGGAATGGCTGCTCAGGCTGGAACGCCGCCATTTCGTGGAACTGGCGCAGCAGGAAAAGACCCAGGCGCGCATCGGCCACATGCTCAAGACCGGCAAGCCCCTGAGAAACTGACCGCAGGTCGCCCGCGGCACTTGGAGCCAGGCACTCCGCCGCCGGCACCCGCCAAAGCCGAACGACCATCGGGGCGTTCGAGCCCTTACCCACTAGCTCTAGCAGAGGCTGGAAAATGACCAGACAAATCCAGGACGCCTATATCGTCGCCGCCACCCGCACGCCGGTCGGCAAGGCGCCCAAGGGCGTGTTCCGCAATACGCGCCCCGACGACATGCTGGCGCACGTGCTGAAGTCGGTGATCGCCCAGGCGCCCGGCGTCGACGTGCACCGCATCGACGACGCCATCATCGGCTGCGCCATGCCCGAGGCCGAGCAAGGCATGAACGTGGCCCGCATCGGCGTGCTCCTGGCCGGGCTGCCCGATACCATCGCCGCACAGACCGTCAATCGCTTCTGCTCGTCCGGGCTGCAGGCCGTGGCGCTGGCCGCGGACCAGATACGCCTCGGAAACGCCGATCTGATGCTGGCCGGGGGCACCGAGTCGATGTCGATGGTGCCGATGATGGGCAACAAGATCGCCTTGGCCCCCAGCGTGTTCGACAACGACCAGGTCGCCATCGCCTACGGCATGGGCATCACCGCCGAGAAAGTGGCCGAGGAATGGAAGGTTTCGCGCAAAGATCAGGATGCCTTCGCCCTCGCCTCCCACCGGAAAGCCGTTGCCGCGATCCAGGCCGGCGAATTCGGCGGCGAGATCACGCCTTACGAGGTGATGTCACGGGTTCCGGACCTGGCCGGCAACACGGTGCGGCTGCGCAGGCTGATGGTCGAAAACGACGAGGGCCCGCGCCCGGACTCGTCCGCCGAGGGACTCGCGAAGCTGCGCCCGGTGTTCCGCGACGGCCAGTTCGGCGGCAGCGTCACTGCCGGCAATTCCTCGCAGATGAGCGACGGTGCGGGCGCGGTCCTGCTCGCCTCGGAACAGGCGGTCAAGGATCACGGGCTGGCGCCGCTCGCACGGTTCGTCAGCTTCTCGGTCGCGGGCGTGCGGCCCGAAGTGATGGGCATAGGTCCGATCGCCGCGATTCCCAAGGCCTTGAAGCAGGCCGGCATCACCCGCGATCAGCTGGACTGGATCGAGCTGAACGAAGCTTTCGCCGCCCAGGCACTGGCCGTCATCCGCGATACCGGGCTGGACCCGGACAAGGTCAACCCTCTGGGGGGCGCGATCGCACTCGGGCATCCGCTGGGCGCCACCGGCGCGATCCGCACGGCCACTCTGCTGCACGGCCTGCGCCGGCGCCAGCAGAAGTACGGCATGGTCACCATGTGCATCGGCACCGGCATGGGCGCGGCGGGCATCTTCGAAGCCGTATGAAGGCGCAGTCTCCTCGCCCTGGATCAGGGCGCGGGCATGGAGCGGCTCAGGCTACTCCAGGCGGACGTCATCGGGCACGGCCTCGGGCGCAGCCGGCACCAGCCGGCCTTTGTCGGGGAACAGTGAGAGGAAAACCGCTGCGCCACAGCCCCGATCTGGTGCAAGAGAAGACGACCGTCAACCGGTGTCCATCGATAATTCCGGAAGTTACAGCGCTGCAGCACGTGCCCTGATCACGAGCGCTACGCTCAGGCTCCAAGTTCACTGATGCCTTCAGCGCATGCATCCCTTGAAACGTGCACGCCTCGAAAGAGCCCAGGGCGGATTAAGCCACCGGTAGATTCCGATACGCCCTAATCCCAACCACGACGACACCCAGGAGCGGTCACTCCAGTTCGGTGACGCCCATTTCCTTCAACGCGTTCTGCATGAGTTGCTGGGCAGCCTCGCTGAGCTTCTCGTGGTCGAGCGCATACCGGATCGTGGCCTCGATCAGTCCGATATGGGTGCCGCAGTCGAAGCGAGTGCCGCGGAACCGATACGCATGCACCGGCTGCCGATCGAGCAGCGCGACCAGGGCGTCGGTGAGCTGGATTTCGCCGCCGGCGCCGGCCTGGGTGTTTTCCAACAGTCCGAAGATGTCGGGGGTCAGCACATAGCGACCGACCACCGCCAGCGTGGACGGCGCGACGTCGGGCTGCGGCTTCTCCACCATTGCGGTGATGCGCCCTTCCCGCCCTGAGAACGCCTCGGTCGCCACGATGCCGTAGCTGCTGGTGCGCTCGCGCGGTACGTCCTGCACGGCGATCATGCTGGCGCCCGAGGCTTCCGCTGCGTCCGCCATCTGCTTGAGCGCGCCCGGTCCGCGGTTCCAGATCAGATCGTCGGGAAGCAATACCGCAAACGGTTCGTCGCCGATGATGGGCTTTGCGCAGTGCACCGCATGGCCCAGCCCCAACGCTTCGGCCTGCGTCACGAATACTGCCCGCACATGGGCCGGAAGCACGTTGCGCACCAACTCGAGCTGCTCGTTCTTGCCCGCAAGCTCGAGCTTCTCCTCAAGCTCGTAAGCTTTGTCGAAATAGTCGGCCACTGCGTGCTTGTAGCGGTTGGTGACGAAGATCAGGGTATCGCAGCCCGCCTCCACCGCCTCGTCGACGGCGTACTGGATCAGCGGCTTGTCGATGATGGGGAGCATTTCCTTGGGCACGGTCTTGGTGGCCGGCAGGAACCGCGTGCCCAGCCCCGCAACCGGGAATACCGCCTTGCGTATGCGTTGTTTCATCTCGTCCTTCTGATCTCGCGCGCAGGAAACTGCACGATGGTGGCGCCAGAATCATGCGATCCGGCAGGCGAGAATTCTGGTAT
>DATHAV010000103.1:0-2338 GCA_035296505.1 Pseudoxanthomonas sp. | reverse complement strand
CGTTTTTGTCGCGGAACTCCTCCAGCTTCCTCGCATCTTCGCAGCGCACCCAGCGTGCGGTGACCACGCCCACCGGCTCGAAACTCGCGTCCACGCCGTATTCGTCCTTGAGGCGGTAGGCGACCACGTCGAACTGCAGCGTGCCGACCGCGCCCAGGATCAGGTCGTTGCTCATCAGCGGGCGGAAGAACTGGGTGGCGCCTTCCTCGCTCAGCTGGGCCAGGCCCTTCTGCAGCTGCTTGAGCTTGAGCGGGTCTCGCAGGCGCGCGCGGCGGAACAGTTCGGGCGCGAAATTGGGAATCCCGGTGAAGCTGATGCCCTCGCCCTCGGTGAAGGTGTCCCCGATGGAGATGGTGCCGTGGTTGTGGATGCCGATGACATCCCCGGGCCACGCCTCGGCGGCCAACTCGCGGTCGCTGGCCATGAAGGTCAGCGCGTTGGCCAGTTTCATCTCCTTGCCGGTGCGCACGTGGAAGCTCTTCATGCCCGCCACGAAGCGCCCCGAGCACACGCGCATGAAGGCGACGCGGTCGCGGTGCATCGGGTCCATATTGGCCTGGATCTTGAAGACGAAGCCGCTGAGCTTCGGTTCGGCCGGCCGAACCTGCCGCGTCGTGGTCGCGTGCGGCTGCGGCGACGGCGCGTGGTCCACGAAGAAATCCAGCAGCGGCTGCACGCCGAAGTTGTTGACCGCCGAGCCGAAGAACACCGGCGTCTGCCGGCCGGCGCGGTAGGCCTCCAGGTCGAACGGGTGCGATGCGCCCTGCACCAGCTCCAGTTCGCCGCGCAGCTCGGCCAGCATCTGCGCGCCGACGCGCTGCTCCAGCCGCGGGTCGTCCAGCGAAGCGAAGATGGTCGAGTCCTGGCGGGTGAAGTTGCGGCCCTGCTCGTACAGGTGCACCTCGCCGCTGACCAGGTGCACCACGCCCTTCAGGCGCGAGCCCATGCCGATCGGCCAGGTCACCGGCGCGCACTGGATGCCGAGCACGCTTTCCACCTCGTCCAGCAGTTCGATCGGGTCGCGGCCCTCGCGGTCGAGCTTGTTGACGAAGGTCATGATCGGCGTGTCGCGCAGGCGGCACACCTCCATCAGCTTGATGGTGCGCTCCTCCACGCCCTTGGCCACGTCGATCACCATCAGCGCCGAGTCCACCGCGGTGAGCACCCGGTAGGTGTCCTCGCCGAAATCGGCGTGGCCCGGAGTGTCCAGCAGGTTGACCATGCGGCCTTCGTAGGGGAACTGCATCACCGAGGAGGTGACCGAGATGCCGCGCTCCTTCTCCAGCGCCATCCAGTCGGAGGTGGCGTGGCGGGCGGCCTTGCGGCCCTTGACCGAGCCCGCCAGCTGGATCGCGCCGCCGAACAGCAGCAGCTTTTCGGTCAGCGTGGTCTTGCCGGCGTCGGGATGGGAAATGATGGCGAAGGTGCGGCGGCGCGCGGCTTCGGTGGCGACTTCGGACATGGCGACGGCGCCCGTCGAGGCGCAAGAACAGCAGGGAGGGCGGCGATTATAGCGGCTACGGCCGACCGCTCCCCTGCGCGGTATCGGGGCCCTGGCGGCTCGACGGGAACTTGAGTTCGCCCAGCGGCCCGAACATCCGCAGCGGCACCGACTCCAGGCGCATGCCGCGGTTGGCCTGGACCACGAAGTGCAGGTGCGGGGCGGTGCTGAAGCCGGTGTTGCCGGACAGCCCGATGCGTTGGCCCGAGCGCACCCGTTGGCCCACGCGCACCTGCACGCCCTCGGGCTGCAGGTGGGCGTAGAGCGCCATGGTCCCGTCGTCGTGCAGGATGCGGATGAAGTTGGCGCGCCCGCCGTATTTCTCGCGGTTGGGCCCGGCCTTGTCGAAATCGGATTCGACCTGCATCACCACGCCCGCGCGCACCGCCACGATGGGCGTGCCTTCGTCCAGGGCGAAGTCGATCGCGTGCAGGTTCTGCGCGTCGTTGTGGCTGAAGCCGCCGCCGGGCCCCTGGTCCACGCGCACCCGCGCGTACTCGAACGGAAGCCGGTAGTCATGGTCCTGCGGCCGCGCCGCCGGATCGCCGGGCAGGGCGTCCAGCACCAGCTCGAAGCCGCCGAGCGGATCGCTGGTCGCAAGGCTCGCCACCATGACGCTGCTGCGCGCCGGCACCGTGGCGCCCGCCGGCAGCGCGGGGCGGGCGACCACGCTCCTGCCGTTCTTCAGGCGCAGCCTGACCTCCACCGGGCCGTGCATCAGGTTGTCGGCCGAGGCTTCGTAGCCCGCCCCGCGGCTTTCAAGGCGCAGGCGCACCAGCGCGCCGGGCGGGTTGCGGAAGCGGCTGACGCTGACATCGCCGGCCGGTACCTCGTCGG
>DATHAV010000102.1:0-1874 GCA_035296505.1 Pseudoxanthomonas sp. | reverse complement strand
GGCCCGGTTGACCAGCCCGGCGGTCCCGTCCAGCACGTCCCACATCTGCTCGGCGTAGTCGCGCCAGTCGGTCGCCACGTGCAGGCGCCCGCCCACGCGGAGCTTGGCGGCCACCAGTGCGGCGAATTCGGGCTGGATCAGCCGGCGCTTGGCGTGGCGCTTCTTGTGCCAGGGGTCGGGGAAATAGATCCGCACCTCGTCCAGCGAGGCGTCGGCGATCTCGTGGCGCAGGACTTCGACCGCGTCGTGGTGGTACAGCCGCACGTGCGTCGGGCCGTCCTCGGCCAGCGCGTTCAACAGCCGGCCCACGCCGGGGGCGTGCACTTCGATGCCGAGGTAGTCGCGCGACGGATCGTCGGCGGCGGCGAAGCGCAGCGCCTCGCCGTTGCCGAAGCCGATCTCGAGCACCCGCGGCGCTCTGCGCCCGAAAACGGTGTCGAAGTCGCGAGGTCGACCAATGTAGTCGAGGCCGAACCGCGGCCACTGTTCGGAGAACGCGCGCTGCTGCGCCTCGGTGAAGCGGCCCTGGCGCAGAACGAAGCTGCGGATCTCGCGCCGGCCGGGAATCGCGGTGTAGGGCCTGCCGGCGAGCGGATCGTTCACCCGATCAGGCCGTCCACGGGGGACGAGGCGCTGGCGAAGCGCTTGCGCGGAATGCGGCCGGCCAGGAACGCCTCGCGGCCGGCCTCGACCGCCTTCCTCATCGCACCGGCCATCAGCACCGCATCGCGCGCGCCGGCGATCGCGGTGTTCATCAGCACGCCGTCGCAGCCCAATTCCATGGCGATGGCGGCATCGGACGCGGTGCCGACGCCGGCGTCGACCAGGATCGGGACCTTCGCGTTCTCCACGATCTCCATCAGGTTGTAGCGGTTCTGGATGCCGAGCCCGGAGCCGATCGGCGCCGCCAGCGGCATTACCGCCACGCAGCCGATCTGCTCCAGGCGCTTGGCCAGGATCGGGTCGTCGCTGGTGTAGACCATCACCTGGAAACCTTCGGCCACCAGCCGCTCGGCCGCCTTCAGCGTGCCGACCACATCCGGAAACAGCGTGCGCGCATCGCCCAGCACCTCCAGCTTGACCAGGGTGTGGCCGTCGAGCAGTTCGCGCGCCAGCCGGCAGGTGCGCACCGCGTCTTCCACCGTATAGCAGCCGGCGGTGTTGGGCAGCAGGGTGTAGCGGTCGGGCGGCAGCACGTCGAGCAGGTTGGGCTCGTTGGGCGACTGGCCCAGGTTGGTGCGGCGAATGGCGACAGTGACGATCTGCGCGCCGGCCGCCTCGGTGGCGCGGCGGGTTTCGTCGAAATCCTTGAACTTGCCGGTCCCGGTGAGCAGGCGCGAGTGGTAGGTCTTGCCGGCGATGATCAGCGGGTCTTGGGGGGGCGTCGAATTCATTCAGCGATTATCGCCGATGTTCGATGCAGGTGACGCGCTCGGTGCCTTGCCGGCACCCATGGAAAGGTCGGTGTCGGTGTGGCGACGTGCCGATACGTTCAGCCGCCGCCCAGTGCATGCACGATCTCGACACGGTCCCCGTCGCACAATTCGCGCACGTGGTGCTCCCCGCGCGGCACGATTTCGCCGTTCAATTCGATGGCCACGCGCCGCCCGGCCAAACCTTCGGCCAGCAGCAGCGCGGCAAGGGTGGCGGCGGGCTCGATTTGCCGCGGCTGCCCGTTGAGGAGAATGTTCATGCCGGTATTTTGCCGTATCGGCCGCTCATGACGCAGCGCAGCGTGAGCGCCTGCAGCACAAATGAAACCATGCGCGCCCTATACGCCGCCGTACGTCGCGCTGTCCGCCACTTCCCACCCCGTGCTTTCCTGGAGATCCGCCCAATGCCGTCGCACATCCGTCCTGTCCGCAGCTTTCTCG
>DATHAV010000101.1:0-2709 GCA_035296505.1 Pseudoxanthomonas sp. | reverse complement strand
CTGACGGTGGAAACGGTCGTCCCGCGCAGCCGCGAGCTCGCGCGCGAGGTCGTCGCCTCCGGCGCGATCGCGGCCTGGGAAGAAGTCGCGGTCGGGGTCGAACTGTCCGGCCTGCGCGTGGCCGAAGTGGCGGTGGAAGTGGGCGACACGGTGAAGCGCGGCGACCTGCTGTTGCGGTTGGATGCGCGCACGCTTCAGGCCCAGCTGGGCCAGTCCCAGGCGTCCGTGGCGCAGGCGGCCGCCAACCAGGACGTGGCCGCGCGCAGGGCCAGGCGTACCGCGGAACTGGCCGAAGGCCGTTTCGTGTCGCTTCAAGACGCCGAGCAGGCCGCGGCCGAGGCGACCAGTGCCAGGGCGCAACTGAACACCGCACAGGCTTCGCTCGAAGCCGCACGGGTGCAGCTGGGTTTCACCACCGTACGGGCTCCGGTCGATGGCGTGGTCTCGGCACGCCAGGTACAGCCAGGGCAGGTGGTCGCGGCAGGCGGCGAACTGCTGCGCCTGATCCGGGACGGCCGGCTGGAGTGGCGGGCCGAATTGGCCGAGAACGACCTGGTCCGCGTCATTGCAGGTGCGGTCGTGCGCGTGGAGGACCCCGCCGGCGGCTTGGTGGAAGGACGCGTGCGCCAGGTATCGCCGGCGCTGGATCCGCAGCGCCGCACCAGCACCGTGTACGTGGACCTCGCGGAACAGACCAACCTGCGCGCCGGAATGTTCGCCGCGGGCCGCATCGTGGTCGGTCGGGGCGCCGCCGTTGTGATCCCGGTCGAGGCGGTGGTGCGTCGCGATGGCCGCGCGTATGTCTTCGTGGTCGACAGCGAGAATCGCGCGCGCGAACGACGCATCGAAACCGGGGCCACCGAGGGCGCCGACATCGAGGCGCGGGCCGGCTTGCGGGAAGACGACCGGGTGGTGGCGCGCGGCGGCGGATTCCTCGGCGACGGCGACCTGGTCCGAGTGCTGGAGCCCAAGGCGGCCGCGTCGCCTGCGGCCGCGGCGAAGGCGCGCTGACATGAACTTCTCCGCCTGGTCGATCCAGCGTCCGCTCCCGGCGATCCTGGCGTTCGTGCTGCTCACCGCGGCCGGCGTGTTCGGCTTCCGGCAGCTCGCCGTTTCCCAGTTCCCCGACCTGACGGTGCCGACCGTGACCGTCACCGTCAGCCTGCCGGGCGCCTCGCCGAGCACGCTGGAAACCCAGGTGACGCGCAAGATCGAAGACGCGATCGCCAGCGTGCCCGGCATCGACGACATGCAGTCGACGGTCAACGAGGGCGTGTCGACCACAGCGGTGCTGTTCGACCTCGAGCGCGACGGCAATCTCGCCAAGGACGAAGTGCGCGACGCGGTCGAGCGCGTACGCGTCGACCTGCCGAGCGAGATCGAGGCGCCGATCGTGGCGCTGGCCAACGTGGTCGGCGGCGACATGATCACCTTCGCCGTCACCGCCGAAGGCTGGAGCGACGAGGAGCTCAGCTGGTTCATCGACGACACCGTCAGCAAGCGGTTGTTCGGGGTGCCGGGCGTCGGCACGGTGCGGCGCATGGGCGGCATCGACCGCGAGGTGCGCGTGGAGCTGCGTCCCGAGGCGGTGCAGGCGTTCGGGGTGAGCCCGGCGGCGGTGTCCCAGCAGCTGGCGCGCATCCAGCAGGAGCAGCCCGGCGGACGCACCACGGTCGGCGGCGGCGAGCAGGCGGTGCGCACGTTGGGCACCGTGCAGGACGTCTCGGACTTGGCCGACTACCCGATATTCCTGCCGGACGGCCGCCCGCTGCGGCTGTCCGCCATCGCCGACGTGCGCGACGCCGGCGCGGAGGTCGCCCAGGCGGTGGCGCTGGACGGCGGGCCGGCGATCGGCTTCGCGGTCCAGCGCACCTTGGGCTCCAGCGAGGTCGATGTGGGCGACGCGGTGCGCGCGGAAGTGCAGGCGCTGGGGAAGGAGCGGCCGCGCCTGCGCTTCACCGAAATCGCTTCGACCACGCCCGAGGCCGAGGCCAGCTTCGAATCCTCCATGCACATGCTGTGGGAGGGCGCGCTGCTGGCCACCCTGGTGGTGTGGTGGTTCCTGCGCGACCTGCGCGCGACCCTCATTGCCGCCGTCGCGCTGCCGCTGTCGATCATTCCCACCTTCGCGGCGATGTACTGGCTCGGCTTCAGCCTCAACCTGATCACGCTGCTGGCGCTGGCGGTCGTGGTCGGCATCCTGGTCGACGATGCGATCGTCGAGGTCGAGAACATCGACCGCCACACGCGCATGGGCAAGCCGCCCAAGCAGGCCGCGACGGAAGCCGCCGACGAGATCGGGCTGGCGGTGATCGCGACCTCGTTCACCCTGATCGCGGTGTTCGTGCCGGTCGCTTTCATGCCGGGCATTCCGGGCAAGTTCTTCAAGGAGTTCGGCTGGACCGCGGCCACCGCGGTGCTGTTCTCGCTGCTGGTCGCGCGCCTGCTGACGCCGATGATGGCGGCCTACCTGATGAAGCCGATGCCGCACAAGGAGGGCGATTCGCGGCTGATGCGCTGGTACATGCGCATGGTCGAGCGCGCGCTGCGGCGGCGTGCCGCCACCCTGTGGCTGGCCCTGGGCCTGTTCGTCGCTTCGCTGGCGGTGCTGCCGCTGCTGAAGACCACCTTCATCCCGCCCGGCAACGGACAGCAGAGCAGCGTAGTGATCGAGCTGCCCCCCGGCACGCCCCTGGCGACCACGCGCAA
>DATHAV010000100.1:0-1811 GCA_035296505.1 Pseudoxanthomonas sp. | reverse complement strand
CCAAGCTGGATGCCGCCTATGCGCGCTGGAGCGAGCTGGACGGCTGAGTGCCCACTCGATCGGCTTCAGCCGGTATTCTGCACGCCCTGCGACACGCCGTTGATGCTGGCCACCAGCACCCGCAGCAGGCCATTGTCTTCGCGCCCGGTGTCGCGCCAGCGCTTCAGCAGGTCGGCCTGCAGCAGGCTGATCGGATCGATGTAGGGGTTACGCAGGCGGATCGACAGCGCCAGGCGCTGGTCGTGCTGCAGCAGCCACTTGCTTTGCGTGAGCGCCAGCACCCAGCGCTCGGTCAGCGCATGCTCGCGCCGGATCAGCGGGAAGAACTCCTCGTGCAGCGGGCCGGACAGGCGCGAGAATATCCGCGCGATGCGTAGGTCGTCCTTGGCCAGCACCATGGCGATGTCGTCGAGGAAGGTGCGGAAGAACGGCCAGTCGCGCGCCATCTCGCGCAGCGCGCGTTCGCCAGCCCCGCCCTCGCCCTGATCGGCCAGCGCCTGCAGGCCGCTGCCGACGCCGTACCAGCCCGGGATCACCGCGCGCGCCTGGCTCCACGCGAACACCCAGGGAATCGCCCGCAGGTTGCCCAGCGCCGCGTCCTGCCCCAGGCGCCGCGACGGCCGCGAACCCAGGGTCATGCGCTCGATCACGTCGATCGGCGTGGCGCTGCGGAAGTAGTCCATGAAGCGCGGCGCCTCGACCAAACCGCGGTAGGCGCGCGTGCTGGCGCCGGCCACGGTGTCCATCGCCTCGCGCCACCGGGCTTCGCGCGGTTCGGGCGGACGCGGACGCAGGCTGGCCGCCAGCACCGCCCCGGTGGCCTGCTCCAGCGAGCGCAGGGCCAGCGCGCGGATACCGTATTTGCGGTGGATCACTTCGCCCTGTTCGGTCACCCGCAGGCGGCCGTCGACGCTGCCGCGCGGGGAGGCCTCCACCGCGCGCGTGGTCTTGCCGCCGCCGCGGCTGATCGAACCGCCGCGGCCGTGGAAGAAGGTCAGCCCGATGCCCAGCTCGGTGGCCGCCTGCAGCAGCTCGACCTGGCCGCGCTGCAGGCCCCAGCGCGAGGCGGCGATGCCGCCGTCCTTGCCGCTGTCCGAATACCCCAGCATCACCATCTGCACGTTGCCGCGCGCCGCCAGGTGCTCGCGGTAGACCGCGTCGGCCAGCAGGTCGCGCAGCGTCGCCGGGCCGCGGCGCAGGTCGTCGACGGTCTCGAACAGCGGCGCGATGTCCAGCGGCACGCGTCCCTCCGCGTCCACCAGGCCGCCCCGCCGCGCCAGCGCCAGCACCGCCAGCACGTCGGCCCGGTGGTGGGCCATGCTGATGATGTAGGCGCCCAGCGAGTCGGCGCCGTGGCTGGCGCGCGCCTGCGCCAATGCCGCGAACACCGCGTCCAGCCGCGCCCCGCCCGCGTCCTGCGTGCCGGGGAGGACGCCGCGGCCGGAGGCCGCGTCGGCCAGCAGGGCGGCCTGCTCCACCGGATCGCGCGCGTCCCAGTGTCCGTCGCCCAGCGCCGCGGCCACCGCCTGCGCGTGCACGCTGGACTCCTGGCGCACGTCCAGGCGCGCCAGGTGGAAGCCGAAGGTGCGCACGCGCCAGGCCAGCCGGCGCACCGCGAACCAGCCGGCATGGACGCCGCGGTTGGCCTCCAGGCTGCGCAGGATCAGCTCGACGTCGGCCGCGAATTCCGTGGGCGAGCCGTAGCCTTCCGGCTCCTCCTGCAGCGTGGCCTGCAGGCGCGCGCGCATCAGGTCGTTGAGCAGGCGGTAGGGCATGTCGCCGTGGCGCGGCCGCGACGCGTCGGCCGCCTG
>DATHAV010000099.1:0-13709 GCA_035296505.1 Pseudoxanthomonas sp. | reverse complement strand
TCGCAGTTGCGGCTCGCCTACATGCGGAACACGCCGAATCTGGCCGGCTCGATCGGCCCGTTAAGCGAGGCCGAGATCGCCAGCCCGAGCACCCGGCGGGTATCGGCGGGGTCGATGATGCCGTCGTCCCACAGTCGCGCGGTGGCGTACCAGGGGCTGCCCTGGGATTCGTACTGTTCGCGGATCGGGCCCTTGAACGCTTCCTCCTCGGCCGCGGACCATTCCTTGCCGGAGGCTTCGATGCCGTCGCGCCGTACCGTGGCCAGCACGCTGGCCGCCTGTTCGCCGCCCATCACGCTGATGCGCGCGTTGGGCCACATCCACAGGAAGCGGCCGCCGTAGGCGCGCCCGCACATGGCGTAATTGCCGGCGCCGAAGCTGCCGCCGATGACCACGGTGAACTTGGGCACCGACGAGCAGGCCACCGCGGTGACCATCTTGGCCCCGTCCTTGGCGATGCCGGCGTTCTCGTACTTCCTGCCCACCATGAAGCCGGTGATGTTCTGCAGGAATACCAACGGGATGCCGCGCTGGCTGCACAGTTCGATGAAGTGGGCGCCCTTGAGCGCGCTTTCGGCGAACAGGATGCCGTTGTTGGCGACGATGCCCACCGGGTAGCCGTGCAGATGAGCGAAGCCGGTAACCAGGGTCTTGCCGTAGCGCGCCTTGAACTCGTCGAACTCCGAGCCATCGACAATGCGCGCGATGACTTCGCGGATGTCGAACGGGCGGCGCGTGTCCCTGGGCACGATGCCATAGAGCTGCTGCGGCGGGTACAGCGGCTCGCGCGACTCGCGCACCGCCACCGGCAGGGCCTTGCGCCGGTTGAGGGTGCCGACCAGGTTGCGCGCGATCTGAAGCGCGTCGCGGTCGTCCTCGGCGAAGTGGTCGGCCACGCCGGATACGGACGTATGCACGTCGGCGCCGCCCAGGGCTTCGGCGTCGACCACCTCGCCGGTGGCCGCCTTCACCAGGGGCGGGCCGCCGAGGAAGATGGTGCCCTGTTCGCGGACGATGATCGATTCGTCGCACATGGCCGGCACGTAGGCGCCGCCGGCAGTGCAGCTGCCCATGACCACCGCGATCTGCGGAATGTTCTCGGCGCTCAGCCGCGCCTGGTTGTAGAAGATGCGGCCGAAGTGCTCGCGGTCGGGAAACACCTCGTCCTGCAGCGGCAGGAAGGCGCCGCCCGAATCGACCAGATAGATGCACGGCAGGCGGTTCTCGCGCGCTACTTCCTGCGCACGCAGGTGCTTCTTCACCGTCATCGGAAAGTAAGTGCCGCCCTTGACGGTGGCGTCGTTGGCGACGACGACCACCTCCAGCCCATTGACCCGGCCGATGCCGGCCACCAGTCCGGCGGCGGGCGCGGCGCCGTCGTACATGTCCTCGGCCGCCAACGGTGCGATCTCCAGGAACGGCGAGCCTGGGTCGAGCAGAGCGGCGATGCGGTCGCGCGGCAGCAGCTTGCCGCGTTCGGTGTGGCGATTGCGCGCCTTTTCGCCGCCCCCGTCCGCGGCACGCGCCAGTCGACGGTCCAGCTCTTCCACCAATGCCCGGTGGTAATCGGCGTTGTCGATGAAATCATGGGAGCGTGGATCGAGTTGCGATGGCAGTGCGGGCATGGGCGGCGCGAACAGGCGGGGCGGACGGAGCGCAAGCATAACGCGTCCATGAAAAAGCCCGCCGATGCGGGCTTTTTCGGTTGGCCAAGCGCCCTAGTTGCTTTCGGCTTCCTGCGCGGCCGCCTGGGCCTTGTCCGCGACGTCCTGCGCCGCGTCGCGGCCCTCTGCCGTGGCCTCCTTGGCCGCCGCTTCGGTCGAGGCAGCGGCGCGTTCGATCGCATCGCCGGCTTCGGCGGCGGCTTCGCTACCGGAGGCCGCGGCGGCGTCGACGCCCTCGGCGATCGTTTCGCCTACGGCCTCCGCAGTGTCGGCGGCGGCCGCTCCGGCACGTTCGGCGGCCGCCGACGCCTCGTCAGCCTGGCGTTGCGCGGTTTCGGTTTCATTGCGACAGCCGGCCGCGGCCAGTGCAGCGGTAACAGTCAGTGCCATGAGCAGCTTTTTCATATCGTTCCTCATCGGGTTGGAAAGGGCAGCGGCCAACGGCTTCGTTCGCCTGCCGCCATCGGTTTCTATATATCACTCGGACTATTAGCCAATATGAAAAAGGCCGCCGGATTGCTCCGGCGGCCTTTCGTTTCTCGATCCGCCCTACGGCGGTGAAGCACCCATTACTGCTTCGGAGCTTCCTGGGTCGCGGCGTCCTTGGCCGGGGCTTCCTGGGCGGCGTCGGCGGCTTGTCCGGCCACGTCAGCAGCGTTCTCGGCGGTGTCGGCAGCAGCGTCGGCAGCGTCGCCGGTGGGAGCGACGGTAGCATCCTGAGCAGCCATCGCAGCAGCGTCGGCGGCCTGGGCCGCGGCATCGGCCGAGGTCTGGGCCGCATCGGCGGTCGGGCCGGTGGCGGCGTCAGCAGCGGCCTGGGCTTCGGTGGCGGACTCAGCAGCGTCGGCCGAAGCGTCGGCGGCCTGGTCGGCATTCGAGCAGGCGGCCAGGGCAAAGCCCAAAGCCAGCGCGATCAGTGTCTTGTTGATGGTCATTGCATTTCCTCGTCGTTAAGTGGCAACGCGCCATTGCGCGCCGGTTGACATGATGACAATCCACTTTTCACTGTCAAGGGATTGCCTATTCAGGCTACAGGTACAGCCGTTAAGAACTTATAACGACTCGACGGCGATCGCCGTGGCCTCGCCGCCGCCGATGCACAGAGTAGCGATGCCGCGCTTGCCGCCCCGGGCGCGCAAGGCGTGGACCAAGGTCACCACGACGCGGGCACCCGACGCGCCGATCGGATGGCCGAGCGCGCAGGCGCCCCCATTGACGTTGATCTTCGAATGCGGGATGCCGAGCTCGTGGATCGGCGCCATCGCGACCACGGCGAAGGCTTCGTTGACCTCGAACAGATCCACGTCCTCGACCTTCCAGCCGATCTGATCCATCAGCTTCCGGACCGCGCCGATCGGCGCGGTCGTGAACCACTCGGGCGCCTGCGAAAAGGTGGCGTGGCCGACGATGCGCGCGAGCGGCGCCAGTCCGCGTCGGCTGGCCTCGTCCGCACTCAGCAGCACGGTCGCGGCGGCGCCGTCGGAGATGCTGGACGAGCTGGCGGCGGTGACGGTTCCGTCCTTCTTGAACGCCGGTTTGAGCGTCGGCACCTTCGAAGTATCGGACCTGGCCGGCTGTTCGTCGGTGCTGAACTCGACCTCGCCCTTGCGCCCGGGGACTTTGACCGAAACGATCTCGGCGCCGAACGCGCCGGACTCGGTCGCGGCCCGCGCACGGTTCACCGACTCGATCGCATAGGCATCCTGCTGCTCGCGGGTGAAACCGAACTTGGCCACCGTGGACTCGGCGAACACGCCCATCGGCTGGCCGTCATAAGGGTTGGTGAGGCCGTCCCAGGACATGTGGTCGACCGACTGGAAGTTGCCGTAGCGGTTGCCCGTGCGCGAGTTGGGAATCATGTGCGGGGCGTTGGTCATGGACTCCATGCCGCCGGCGACCACGATGCTGGCCGAGCCGGCCTTGATCAGGTCGTGGCCCAACATGATCGCCTTCATGCCCGAGCCGCACACCTTGTTGATGGTGGTGCAGCCGATGGCAGTGGGAAGGCCGGCGGCCAGCGCGGCCTGGCGCGCTGGCGCCTGGCCGAGGTTGGCCGGCAGCACGCAGCCCATGATGACCTCGGACACGTCATCGGCCGCAATGCCGGCCTGCTCCAGCGCCGCGCTGATGGCCGCCGCGCCCAGGGCGGGCGAGGGCACGCCGGTAAACTGGCCCATGAAGGAGCCGATGGGGGTGCGCTTGGCGGCGGCGATGACGATATCGGACATTTCGGAACTCCGGGATTCGAGCGGCCATTATCCTGCGGCCCGCAGGCGGCGGCAAACCGCCACGATGGGAACTGCGCGCCTAGGCGCAGCGCGCGTCTTTTCCCTGGAGGCGATTGGGAGTAGAAAGAGGATATTCCCGCCTAGGGGGCGGCGTGACACCAGCGAGGAGATAGGGCGTATGAACGGCAAGCACGGAAATTCGGGCGCGATGGCGCTAGGCAGGAACGCATGGCCCCGGTACGGCGTGCTCGCCTGTGCGGTGGCAATGACGCTGAGCGCCTGCGGCGGCGGTGGCGGTGGCGGCAACGTTCGGCCGGACCCGCCGCCGGCTGCGCCGCCGCCCACGCCGCCGGTGGTGGGGACGCCCAATCCCGCGTATTCCCGGCACCTCGCCCTCACCAACGCGCCCGCCGCCCACGCCGCCGGATTCACTGGCCGGGGAGTCGCGGTGGCGGTGGTCGATACCGGCGTCAACCGCAATCATCCGGCGCTGCAGGGCCGAGTCACTCACAACCTCAACTACGTCTCGTCGCCGCCCAACAACCTCGCGGTGGACGACGTGGCGGGGCACGGCACCGCCGTGTCGTTGACGCTCGCCGGCACTCCGTTCGGCGCCTGGCCAGGCGGCGTCGCACCGGGCGCCACCCTCATCTCCGCACGCCTCGTAGGCGACGCCCGGCCGCCGGACGACGGTTCCGGCCAAGGCAACCAGGTCAACGGCGCGCTTGGACTGGCGCCCCTCCACCAGGACCTCATCGCGCGCGGCGCGCGCATCATGAACAACTCCTGGGGTGGCCTGTACTGGACCAATCCGGCGGCGACCGCGCCGATCGCGCAGGAGTACCGGCCCTTCATCATGGGCAACGGCGGCCTGGTGGTGTTCGCCACCGGCAATTCGTCCTTCGCCGATCCCTCCAGCATGGGTGCGCTGCCCAGCCAGCTCGGCCCCAACGGCAGCCGTCCCGCGGCCGACCTGGAGCGCGGCTGGCTCGTGGCGGCGGCGCTGGACACCAACAACCCGACGCGGCTGGCCGAGTACTCCAACGCCTGCGGCGTGGCGATGAACTACTGCTTGGCCGCGCCAGGCTCGGTGGTGACGCCGGGGACCAACGACTCGCCGCTGGCTCCGACCTACTGGAACTGGAGCGGCACCTCGCTGTCGACGCCCCTGGTGGCGGGCGCCGCGGCGCTGGTGTGGGAAGTGTTCCCGTACTTCAACAACGATCTGGTGCGGCAGACCCTGCTGGGCACCGCCAACGACCTGGGCGCACCCGGGGTGGATCCGGTATTCGGCTACGGCGCGCTGGACATCGGCCGCGCGGTGCAGGGGCCGGCGCAGTTCAACTGGGGCAACGTGACCGCCGATTTCAACACCATTGCCTCGACCTGGTCCAACGCGATCGGCGGCAATGGCGGCGTCATCAAGCGCGGCAGCGGCACCCTGCGCCTGACCGGGGCCAATACCTTTGCCGGGGATAGCCGCGCGCAGGATGGCACGCTGTCGTTCACTTCGTCGGTGCCGGGCAATGCGTTCGCCGAGGCCGGAGGCAATCTGGTGCTGCGGGCGGGCGTGCGCGGCAACCTCAGCAACAGCGGCCGCGTCACCGTGCAGGGCGGCGCCGGCAACCGGACCATCGGCGGCAACTATGTGCAGTCGCCCACCGCCACGCTGGGCTACCAGGTGGGTTCGCCGCTGGCGGTGGCGGGCACCGCTGCGCTGGCCGGTTCGCTGCAGGTGGTGGGGATCGCCAGCGGCTACGTGCGCAGCAGCCAGGAAACGGTGCTCACGGCGGCGGGCGGCCTGAGCGGCCGCTTCGCATCGCTTACGGGAGGTCCGGGCGTGTTCCTCGACGGCTCGTTGGGCTACGACTCCACGCGCGCCTGGCTGAACATCACCCGACTGGACGTCACCGCCGCCGCGATGGCCTTCGGCAGCGCCTCCCCGGTGGCGCTGGCTTCGGCGGTGCGGGTGGAAAGCGCGTTCGACCGCATCGATTCGCAGGGTGTGGAGGCCGGCGCGAGCGCCCAACCCGGCGCAGCGTCGGACGCCTTCATCGGCTTGGCCGGCAGTTTCCAGGCGGCCGCCGACGAAGGCGCGGCGCGGGCATCGCTGCAGAGTCTGTCCGGTGAGGTCCACGCCGCGGCCGACGCCATGACGTTCGACGCCATCGACGCCCAGCGGCGGGCCCTGTCGCACCGGTTCGGGCGCCTGGTCGACGCACCAGCGCGGACCGGCGAGTGGTTCCAGTCGTTGGCCGGCGGCGGCAACGGCATGCCCGGGGCGGGCAGCTTCGAGATGTCGGGCTGGCTGCTCGGCAGCGACTTGCGCGTGGGCCACCGGGCCACGGCCGGTATCGCGTTCGGCGAAACCCGCGCCAACGCCCTGGGCTCGAGCCTCGGCGCCAGCAGCCGCGACCGCCAGACCCAGGCCCAGCTGTACCTCGGTTCGACCTGGGGCCAGGCGTACGCCCTTGGCCAGGTAGGGAGTGGACGCTACGAGCGCCAGGTTCGCCGCGACCTGCTGCTGGGCCGGGACGCCTACCGCGTGGCCAGCGAGTACTCGGGAGACTTCATGTCGGCCAGCCTGGAGGCCGGCTACCGCTTCGGCGGCTCGCGGCTTTCGCTCACGCCTTACGTGGGCGCCGAGCATGCGCGGGTCGAGAGGGAGGGTTTTGCCGAAGCGGGTGCCGCCGGCTTCGGCCTGCGCACCGGCGACAGCGTCGGCGAGCGCACCCAGGCCATCGCCGGCGCGCGCGCAGAGCATCGGTGGAGCACGAGCCAGGGCAGGGACTGGGCGCTGCGCGGCTTTGCCGAATGGCAGCAGTCGCTGGGTGCGCGCGGCTTCGGCTTCGACGCCAGCTTCGTCGAGGTCGAAGCGTGGTCTCCTCTGGTGGGCCTGCAGCCGATCGGTTTCGGCGGAATGTTCGGGGTGGCGCTGGAGTCGCGCTGGGGCGACCGGGCGGCCCTGAGCTTCGGCTTCGACCAACGCTTCGGCGCCGCGCGCGAACGCGAACGCGCGGTCTCGCTGCGGATGGGCTGGGGCTTTTGAGGCCGGGCACATGGTCAGACTCGTTCCGGCCCGGCGAAGCACGCCGGGCGCTCGGCTAGCCTGCGCGGCATGCCGGGCACATGATGGTCAGCCTCGTTCCGGCCCGGCGAAGCACGCCGGGCGCTCGGCTGACCCGCGCGGCATGCCGCGCAAGCGGGTCAGCCTCGCCCATCGAACAGCTCGCGGCCGATCAGCATTCGCCGGATCTCGTTGGTGCCGGCGCCGATCGCGTACAGCTTGGCGTCGCGCAGCAGGCGGCCGGTGGGATACTCGTTGATGTAGCCGTTGCCGCCCAGGGCCTGGATCGCCTCCAGCGCGACCTGCACGCAGGCCTCGGAGGCGTGCAGCAGGCAGCCGGCGGCGGCGGCGCGCGAGGCGTGCCCGGCGTCGTAGTCGCGGGCGACCTGGTAGGAGAACGCACGGCTGGACTGCAGCGCGGTGTACATGTCGGCGATCTTGCCCTGCATCAGGCCGAAGGTGCCGATGGCCGCGTCGAACTGCTTGCGCTCGCGCACGTAAGGCAGGGCGACGTCCAGCGCCGCCTGCATGAGGCCGATCGGCCCGCCGGAGATCACCAGTCGCTCGGTGTTGAGGCCGTTCATGAGCACGCGCACGCCCTGGTTGACTTCACCCAGCACGTTCTCGGCCGGGATCTCGCAGTCCTCGAACACCAGTTCGCAGGTGTTGGAGCCGCGCATGCCCAGCTTGTCCAGCTTCTGCGCGGCGCTAAAGCCGAGCATGCCCTTCTCGACGATGAAGGCGGTCATGCAGCGGCTGCCGCACTCCTTGCCGGCGGTGCGCATGTACACCACCAGCACGTCGGCCTCCGGTCCGTTGGTGATCCACATCTTGTTGCCGTTGGCGATCCAGACCCCGGCGCGCCCGGCTTGCGGACGGAACTCGGCGCGGCAGCTCATCGAGCCGACCACGTCCGACCCCGCGCCCGGCTCGCTCATCGCCAGCGCGCCTTTCCACTCGCCGCTGCACAGCTTGGGCAGGTACTTCCGCCGCTGGGCCTCGCTGCCGTTGGCGTACAGGTTGGACACGCACAGGTTGGAGTGGGCGACATAGCTCAGGCCGACCGAACCGGACGCCCGCGAGATCTCCTCCATCGCCACCGTGTGCGCCAGGTAGCCCAGCTCGCTGCCGCCGTACTGGCCGGGCACGGTGATGCCCAGCAGACCCATTTCGCCCAGCTTGGGCCACAGGTCGGCCGGGAACAGGTTGTCGTGGTCGATCTGCGCGGCGCGCGGCGCGATCTCGCTGTCGGCGAAACGGCGCACGGCCTCGCGCAGGGCGTCGATCTCCTCGCCCAGCGAAAATCCCATCTTCGAATCTGTTTGCATCGTGTTCCTCCCCTATGGACCCGTGCGCGCGGTGGTCAGTGTTCGCCGCGCAGGTGCCCCATGAACCGCGGGGCGGTGCGTCCCAGCGGCAGCTTGAGCTTGCCGATGGCGGCGATGCGCGCCTCGGCCATGCGGTCGGCGGCGTACTGCGGCGCGATGTTCTCCTTCTCGGCCAGGTCGAACACTGCGCTGACCGTATGGTAGATGGTGCGCATCAGGCGCATGGCGCGCTCGCGGTTGTAGCCGTCGATCTCCAGCGATACGTTCATCACGCCGCCGGCGTTCACGGCGTAGTCCGGCGCGTACAGGATTCCGCGCTTGGCCGCATCCATGCCGGTCGCGTGCGACATCTGGTTGTTGGCGGTGCCGCAGATCACCTTGGCCTTGAGCCGCGGCAGAGTGTCGCCGTTGATCGCGCCTTCCAGCGCGCATGGCGAGAACACGTGGGCCGGCACGTCGTAGATTTCCTCGGGCTTGACCGCTTCGGCGCCGTACTCCTCGACCGCGCGCCGCACCAGCTCTTTGTTCAGGTCGGCCACGAACAGCTTGGCGCCGCGCTCCTTCAGCAGTTTCACGAACTCCATGCCGATATGGCCCAGGCCCTGCACCGCGTAGCTGTACCGGCCCACCTCCTCGTTGCCGAACCTGCGGTTCAGCGTGGCCATCAGCCCCTGCAGCGCGCCGTAGGCGGTGAACGGGGCCGGATCGCCCGAGCCGCCGTGGACCTGGTGCACGCCGACCACGTACTCGGTTTCGCGATACACCTGCTCCATGTCGTTGACGTCGGTGCCCACGTCCTCGGCGGTGATGTAGCGCCCGCCCAGCGAGTCGACGTAGCGGCCGAAGGCGCGGAACATCGCCTCGGTCTTGTCGCGGCTGGCGTCGCCGATGAGCACCGCCTTGCCGCCGCCCACGTTGAGCCCGGCCAGCGCGTTCTTGTAGGTCATGGTGCGGCTCAGGCGCAGCGCGTCGGTCAGCGCGTCCTCGCCGCTGGCGTAGGGCCGCATGCGCACGCCGCCTAGGGCCGGGCCCAGCACCGTGCTGTGGATGGCGATCACCGCCTTCAGACCGGCATCGGAGTTGTTGCAGAACACCACCTGTTCGTGGCCGGAGGTGTGCAGGGTTTCAAAGATCATGGCGACTCCGATTGCGACGCCGCGGTGCGTCGGCAGGTACGGCCAGGGACCCGCGGGCGGTTGCATGGAAACAAAAAAGCGACGGGCCGGGGGATCGGGCGTTGCGTCGCATGGCGCAATTCTAAAGCAATCATGTCTAAAGCAATCATGGACCGGCGGCCCGGACCGGACCGTAGCCGGCCAGGACGGCGCCCGTATTCGATAGTGTGCGGCCCGGCGCCAGGGGATCCGAACGATCGCGCTCCGCCGGCGGCACGATGCACCTGGCGCCCGATGGCCGAATGCCCAAGCCGCAGCGGTCGCCGGGCACGTCGGCGGACCAGCCCGTACGCACCCGGATGGAACGGCCGATCGACGGCCCCGCGCTACAATCGGCCGCTTCCCGCCAGCATTGTCGAGCGCGCCATGAGCACACCGGCCTCCAACGTTCCCGCGGCACGAACCGACGCCACCCCGCTGCGTTTCGTCACCGCCGCCAGCCTGTTCGACGGACACGACGCGGCCATCAACATCATGCGTCGGCTGATCCAGGCGCAGGGCGCCGAGGTCATCCACCTGGGCCACAACCGCAGCGTCGAGGACGTGGTGCGCGCCGCGCTGCAGGAAGACGCCGACGCCATCGCGCTGTCGTCCTACCAGGGCGGCCACGTGGAGTACTTCAAGTACATGGTGGACATGCTGCGCGAGCGCGGCGCCGGCCATATCCGCGTGTTCGGCGGCGGCGGCGGCACCATCACCCCCGAGGAAATCCGCGAGCTGCAGGACTACGGCGTCGAGCGCATCTACCACCCCAACGACGGCATGCACATGGGGCTGGTGCAGATGATCGAGGACGTGGTGCGGCGCGCAGGCAGCGCGCGGGAACAGGAAACCGGCAACCGGGAACGCGAACGGGAACTTCCCGCGATCCCGAAGATCACCGACGAGATCGGCATCGGCCGCACGCTCAGCGCGATCGAAGACGGCGTCTATGGCGATGCCCAGCTCGAAAAACTCCGCCGGCAGTGGTCCATCCCTTCAGGTTCCCGGTTCCCGGCTCCCGGCTCCCGGCTCGCTCCGGTGCTGGGCATCACCGGCACCGGCGGCGCCGGCAAATCCAGCGTCACCGACGAACTGCTGAACCGCTTCCTGGCCGGCTTCCCGCAGATGCGCATCGCGGTGGTGTCGGTCGATCCCACCCGCCGACGCACCGGCGGCGCGCTGCTGGGCGACCGCATCCGCATGAACTCGTTGAGGTCCCACCGCGTGTACATGCGCTCGATGGCCACCCGCCGCCAGCACGCGGCCACCAACCGCGTCCTCAAGGACTGCATCGGCTTTCTCAAGGGGCTGGGATTCGACCTGGTGATCGTGGAGACCGCCGGCATCGGCCAGAGCGATTCGGAGATCGTCGACCTGGTCGACTTCCCGATGTACGTCATGACCAGCGAGTACGGCGCGGCCAGCCAGCTCGAGAAGATCGACATGCTCGACTTCGCCGAGCTCATCGTGCTCAACAAGTACGACAAGCGCGGCGCCGAGGACGCCCTGCGCGACGTGCGCAAGCAGTGGAAGCGCAACCGGGTTGCGTTCCGGACCGCCGACGAGAACGTGCCCGCGTACCCGACCATCGCCAGCCAGTTCAACGACCCCGGCATCAGCTGGATGTTCGTCAACCTGTGCCGACTGCTGCGCGCCAAGCTGGAGCTGCCCGAGGACAAGTGGACCCCGCGGCTGGACACCTCGCTGAAGGAACCGCGCGCCACGGTGCTGATCCCCGGCAGCCGCGTGCGCTACCTGGCCGAGATCGCCGAGCAAGGCCGCGCTGTCAACGCCGGCATCGAGCGCCAGGCCGGGGCCGCCAGCCGCGCGCAGCACTACTGGCAGTCGCTGAAGGACATCGGCGATCCGCAGCTGCCGAAGGCGCTGGATTTGTATGCCGCCGACTCCCTTCTCCCCCCGGGAGAAGGTGCCCGCAGGGCGGATAAGGGCGTGAGCCATCCGCTTGAGGCGGAACGTCCGAAAGACGGAGCTGCCATGCCTTCATCCGGCGCTGCGCGCCACCTTCTCCCGGAGGAAGAAGGAACGATCGTCGACCGATCGCTCATCACCCTGCGCCAGCGCTACCAGGACGCGGTCCAGTCCCTCACCACTGAAAACCTAAGGCTGCTGCGCGAGTGGCCGCAGCGCCTCAAGTCCATCACCGACGAGCACTTCAGCTACGAGGTGCGCGGCAAGGCGGTGACCGGCGACAACTACCGTGTCTCGCTCAGCCACCAGCCCATCCCCAGGATCGCCGCGCCCACCTACAGGTCGTGGGGCGAGCTGCTGACCTTCCTGGGCAAGGAGAACCTCCCCGGCAGCTACCCCTACACCGGCGGCGTGTACCCGTACCGCCGCAGCGGCGAGGACCCCATCCGCATGTTCGCCGGCGAAGGCACGCCCGAGCGCACCAACCGCCGCTTCCACTACCTCAGCGTCGGGCAGCCGGCCGCGCGCCTGTCCACCGCCTTCGACAGCGTCACCCTGTACGGCGAGGACCCGGCGCCGCGCCCGGACATCTTCGGCAAGATCGGCAACTCCGGGGTCAACATCCCCACCCTGGACGACATGAAGAAGCTGTACTCGGGCTTCGACCTGTGCGCGCCCACCACCAGCGTGTCGATGACCATCAACGGCCCGGCGCCGATGATCCTGGCGATGTTCATGAATACCGCCATCGACCAGCAGGTGGAGAAGTACCTGAAAGAAGACCCGCGGCGCTGGGAAGCGGCGCAGAAGAAGCTGGAGTGGATCTTCGCCGGCCGCGAGCGTCCGCGGTATTCGGGCGATCTGCCGCCGACCAACGACGGCCTGGGCCTGGGACTGCTGGGCGTGACCGGGCAGGAAGTGGTCGACGCCGACACTTACGCGCGGATCAAGGCGCACACTCTCACCACCGTGCGCGGCACCGTGCAGGCCGACATCCTCAAAGAGGACCAGGCGCAGAACACCTGCATCTTCAGCACCGAATTCGCGCTGCGGATGATGGGCGACATCCAGCAGTACTTCGTCGATCACGGGGTGCGCAACTTCTATTCGGTGTCCATCTCCGGCTACCACATCGCCGAAGCCGGGGCCAACCCGATCTCGCAGCTGGCCTTCACCCTGTCCAACGGCTTCACCATCGTCGAGTACTACCTGGCCCGCGGAATGAAGGTGGACGATTTCGCGCCCAACCTGTCGTTCTTCTTCTCCAACGGCATGGACCCGGAGTACACGGTCATTGGCCGCGTCGCCCGGCGCATCTGGGCCCGCGCCATGCGCGAGCGCTACGGCGCCAACGAGCGCTCGCAGATGATGAAGTACCACATCCAGACCTCGGGCCGCTCGCTGCACGCGCAGGAGATCCAGTTCAACGACATCCGCACCACGCTGCAGGCGCTGTACGCGCTGTTCGACAACTGCAACAGCCTGCACACCAACGCCTACGACGAGGCCATCACCACGCCCACGGAAGAAAGCGTGCGCCGCGCGGTCGCCATCCAGATGATCATCAACAAGGAGATGGGGCTCAACTTCATCGAGAATCCGTGGCAGGGCAGCTTCGCCGTCGAATACCTGACCGATCTGGTGGAAGAGGCGGTGTACCGCGAATTCGAGGCCATCAGCGAGCGCGGCGGCGTGCTCGGCGCCATGGACACCATGTACCAGCGCGGCAAGATCCAGGAAGAATCGATGTACTACGAGCACAAGAAGCACGACGGCTCGCTGCCGCTGGTCGGCGTCAACACCTTTCTGCCGCGCGAGCACGGCGGCGACATCGTCACCGAGATCGAGCTCATCCGTTCGACCGACGAAGAAAAAGGCCAGCAAATTGCCAACGTCCGGGCCTGGCAAGACAGCCGCAACGGCCTGGCCCCCGACGGCGAAACCGATCACGCCCACCTGGTCGAATCCGACGACGAAGACGCCCACGACGGCCACGGCCTCGCCTATCTTCAGGCCACCGCGCGCGAACGCCGCAACGTGTTCGAGGCTTTGATGGAAGCCGTCAAGACCCACAGCCTGGGCCAGATCAGCCATGCGCTCTATGACGTGGGCGGGGAATACCGGCGGAACATGTGACTGCAATTGTCTGACTGCAGTTGAAGCGATGGCCTTCCTGCACATAATTTTATTGCCAGGGCGCACTAACCCTAATTGCTCTTATGGATGCGTCATGAATATTGGTTCCGGCATCGGCCTCTTGCTCTTCATGGTGGTCCTCGTTTCCCCGCAGGCCGTCGCAAAGAAATTACCCGACAGGCCAGGTATTTCCGCTTCCG
>DATHAV010000098.1:0-3139 GCA_035296505.1 Pseudoxanthomonas sp. | reverse complement strand
GGGCGCCGGCTCGCGCCATCCAGCGGAGCGCATTGAACATCAAGCGCAGGTCGTACTTGCGTTGCCGCGCCTGTGGATCCATCAGGGTCAGGTAGGGGGCCGCAAAAGCCCACTCTTCGTCGGAAATGCGGCATCCACGGTCAAGGTGTTGACGGGGTATCGGAACGGCAAGTACTACAGCATTAACGGAGGTGCAATTCTTGCATTCAATAAAGATGCTATTGGATCTGCGCACGTCTTCCGCACACCGTACACAGCGGATGCATTTTGTGATCGCGTGTTCCGCGGTGTCTTGATCGAACATGGTTTTGGCAGGTCGCCAAGGACGCGCGGCGTATGGTTCATAGACGCCGTGGGTTGCTAGTTTTAAGAGTATCGGCCGCTGATGGATTCGATGAAAATGCCGAGCAGCAATGTCATTCTTCATAGTCATCACGTCATTGAGCAGAGTCTTTTCCGTCGAAACCTCTTGCTCAGGAAGTTGGCCGAACATGGCCTGCTTGACCAAGACGCATCGACCAATCGCCTATATCTTCCGGTGGATGGCGAGCTGGCCGATGAACTCGAAATCTCGCCACACCGCGGACGCACGCAAAGCTCATATACAAAGGGGGTTAATCGCGCACTGGACGATATCGTTAATTCTCCCGACGGGCCTGCCGCCATGACCAACGATCCTGTTGCTTTGAAGCACATCGCCGCCGAAGTCCGGGACCTGCAAGACACCCTCAAGGTGGGGCTGGTCAACGGCGATCTGTATGTGACCAGGCCAGACCACCTGACCAAGGCGCAGGCCAATGCGCACAACAACAAGACGTTCTCCGAGTATGAGCAGTACCGCGCCGCGCATGCGGAACAGTTGACAACCCTGCGCTCGATGAGCGACGTCGAATCCGAATGGTTCGCCATCACCCGCTCGTGGCCCGGTGATGGTCATGACCCTGCCGCAGTTCGCCAACGGGCCAATGATGCAAGCTGGACCTGCAGGAGGGAGCGGCGGTGGCGGTGATGGAGGCGGGGGCGGGGGCGGGGGCGGGTAATCACGACAACATCTTGCAGCGAGTGAAACTCTGGAGAGAGATGATGGATACGCAAAGCACCTCCCCGCCCGAAAACGAAACCTCCAATGAGGCCCTGCAAGAAACGATCAAGGCCATGGCTGCATTGATCGCAACGATGCAAAAGCGGGAACGAAGCCTAGAAGCCCTGATCTCCCAGCAGCTGCAGGTATTGAATGGCGCGGTCAGCAACGTCGACCGGAATGTCAATCGCGTGGTGGAGAGGGCGCTGCCGCGGCTGACGGATTTGACCCATCAGGCGCTCTCGGTGGCTCTGGAACCGGCGGCCGCGCGATTCGACCGCACGCTGACCGCTGCGAACCAGACGCTGCAGCAAGCCACCCAGCGCTATGCCCAAGCGCAGCAATCCTTGGAAGCCACGGCCATGCGCCGCATATGATGGAATCCATTGCCATGCTGACGGCGGGCATCATGGGATTGTGCGCCGTGGGATCCGTGTTCTACAGCGCCAGGGCGACCCTGGCCGAAGCCAAACAGCGTCGAGCGGAAATCGCCTATCTGGATCGCGTTGCGCGTGCCAATCTGGTTCCCTGCGGCGAAGACAGGCTTTGTGCCGACTTCGAGAAGAAGGGGGCGCGCTACGGCGACCAGGGCCAGTATCGGGTCATCACCCTGCGCCAATCCTCCCCGCGCTGAACCACCGGTGCCGCGATTCTTGGCGTCGCGCCTTCGAAGCCGGGGGCATTGGTCAACCGACGCCCAGGCCGAACCCGTACCTTGATCGACCCTCAGACGCAGCTTCCCCGATTCACCTGCGTGCTGGCTGCCCAGTGACGTCCATGGATGTCTCCAGATTTGGGGCACTATGGGGGCATGCATACGTGCGAACTTCTATCAATGGGTTGTAGAGCGGTTGATTGTGCCTCTCATTCGAATCCCTTCGGGACCGGGACGCGCTCCGGCGTCCGCCTGCGAGCCTGCGCCCCGACCCTCGCCACTTCTTCCGGAACCGAAGCCGTGACCGCCAAGACCGTACCCGTCGACACCTTCGACCTCGTGATCTTCGGCGGCACCGGCGACCTGGCCCTGCGCAAGCTGCTGCCGGGGCTGTTCCGGCGCTACGCGCGCGGGCAGATCCCCGACGACAGCCGCATCGTCGGGGTGGCCCGCGACACCCAGTCGGTGGACGACTACCGCGCGCGCGTCGCCGAAGCCCTGGCCCACGTGGTCGAGGCAAACGCGGCGCTGGGCGAACGGGTCCAGCCGTTCCTGCAGCTGCTTCGCTACCGCACCCTGGACGCCACCCGCGACGAAGGCTGGTCCGGATTCGCCGCCGAAATGCTGGCCCATGCCGAGCGCGTGCGCGTGTTCTACCTCTCCACCAGCCCCGGCCTGTTCGTGGACCTGTGCGGGCAGCTGCGCGCGCACGGCCTCAACACCGCCAACGCGCGGGTGGTGATCGAAAAACCCATCGGCCGCGACTCGGCCAGCGCGGCGGTGATCAACGACGCGGTCGGCGGCGCCTTCGCCGAGAGCCAGACCTTCCGCATCGACCATTACCTGGGCAAGGAAACGGTGCAGAACCTGATGGCGCTGCGCTTCGCCAACATCCTGTTCGAACCGCTGTGGAACGGCAGCCACATCGACCACGTGCAGATCACCGTGGCCGAGACCGTGGGCCTGGAAAAGCGCGCCGGCTACTACGACACCTCCGGTGCGCTGCGCGACATGGTCCAGAACCACCTGCTGCAGCTGCTGTGCATGGTGGCGATGGAGCCGCCGGCCGCGCTGGAGGCCGACGCGGTGCGCGACGAGAAGCTCAAGGTGCTGCGTTCGCTCAAGCCCATCACCGACGGCGAGGCGGCCAGCTGCACGGTGCGCGGGCAATACCGCGCCGGCGCCTCCAAACGTGCCGCGGTCCCGGGGTACCTGGACGAACTCGCTTTGCTGGAGCCCGGCCGCGCCGACTCGCGCACCGAGACCTTCGTGGCGATCAAGGCGGAAGTGGACAACTGGCGCTGGGCGGGGGTGCCGTTCTACCTGCGCACAGGCAAGCGGCTGCCGCAGCGCACGACCGAGATCGCCGTGCAGTTCACCAAGGTACCGCACCTCCTCTTCTC
>DATHAV010000097.1:0-3625 GCA_035296505.1 Pseudoxanthomonas sp. | reverse complement strand
CGCGGTCCACCGAAGTGACGACCACGTATTTCAGCCCCATGTCGGCGACGGTGGTCGCCAGGCTCAGCGGCTCGCCCGCGTCGGGCGGCTTGGGGCGGCCGTGAGCCACATCGCAGAACGAGCAGCGGCGCGTGCATACCTCGCCCAGGATCATGAAGGTCGCGGTGCCGTGGCTGAAGCATTCGTGGATGTTCGGGCAGCTGGCCTCTTCGCACACCGTCACCAGGCGGTTCTCGCGCAGCTTGGCCTTGAGCTGCTGCACGGCATTGCCCGAGGGAATCCGCACCCGGATCCAAGAAGGCTTGCGCAGGACCGGCGTATCCACGAACTGGACCGGCGAGCGCGCGATCTTGGCGCCGCCCAGCTGCTTGGCTCCGGCGGCTAGCGGCGCGGCCGGCGCGGCACCGGATACGACCTGGAGCGGAATGATGCGCGCGGAGGAGTCGGACATGGAGCGATTCTAACGCCGCCGCGGCCACCGCAGCGATAATGGAGGCCGGCTCTGCAGGCAGCGGAAACAAAAAGCCCGCAATGGCTTGGGCCAGTTGCGGGCTTCGCTCCCTCCCCACGTCGGGATGCGGCCTTAGGGTGAAGGAGAGATGACTACGCCTGCACGCTGCACCGCAAAGAGCGCTGGCAGGTTCAGTCAGATGCTCCGCCAGCAGTTGCAACGCATCGCGTGCGGATCGACACAGCCAAGCCACGAACCTCGAAAGAACAGATCTGGTTACTGCGCAACCGCTGGAACGTTTCGGCTGACAGGCCGTGCAGCTGGATGAACTGCTGTATGCCAATTGAAGATCCGGGCGCTGTTCCCGGCGTGGATGAAAAAAGCCCCGCCGAAGCGGGGCTTTTCGCAGCGATATCGATGGGAAGAATCAGAAGTCCATGCCGCCCATGCCGCCCATGCCGCCGCCGCCCATGCCGCCGCCGGCCGCGGGCTCTTCCTTCTTCGGCGCCTCGGCCACCATCGCCTCGGTGGTGATCATCAGCCCGGCGATCGACGCGGCGTTCTGCAGCGCCGAACGGGTGACCTTGGTCGGGTCCAGGATGCCGAACGCGATCATGTCGCCGAACTCGCCGGTCGCGGCGTTGTAGCCGAAGTTGCCTTCACCGGCGGCGACCTTGTTCAGGATCACCGACGGCTCTTCGCCGCAGTTGGCCACGATCTCGCGCAGCGGCGCTTCCATCGCGCGCTTGGCGATGTTGATGCCGTGGTTCTGGTCTTCGTTGGACCCCTTCAGCTCGCCCAGGGCCTGGAGCGCGCGGATCAGCGCCACGCCGCCGCCCGGGACCACGCCTTCCTCGACCGCCGCGCGCGTGGCGTGCAGGGCGTCCTCGACCCGCGCCTTCTTTTCCTTCATCTCGATCTCGGTCGAAGCGCCGACCTTGATCACCGCCACGCCACCGGCCAGCTTGGCCACGCGCTCCTGCAGCTTCTCGCGGTCGTAGTCGGAGGAAGTCTCCTCGATCTGCGCCTTGATCTGCTTGATGCGACCCTCGATCGCGCCGGTGTCGCCCGCGCCGTCGATGATGGTGGTGTTCTCCTTGCTCACCTGCACCTTCTTCGCCCGGCCCAGGTCCTTGATGGTGGCCTTCTCCAGCGACAGGCCGACTTCCTCGGAGATCACGGTGCCGCCGGTCAGGGTGGCCATGTCCTCGAGCATCGCCTTGCGGCGGTCGCCGAAGCCCGGCGCCTTGACCGCGCAGACCTTGACGATGCCGCGGATGGTGTTGACCACCAGCGTGGCCAGGGCCTCGCCTTCCACTTCCTCGGCCACGATCAGCAGCGGCTTGCCCGACTTGGCGACGCCCTCGAGCACCGGCAGCAGGTCGCGCACGTTGGAGATCTTCTTGTCGTGCAGCAGGATGAACGGATCGTCCAGCTCGGCCGACATCGACTGCTGGTTGTTGATGAAGTACGGCGACAGGTAGCCGCGGTCGAACTGCATGCCCTCGACCACGTCCAGTTCGTTGTCCAGGCCCGAGCCTTCCTCGACCGTGATCACGCCTTCCTTGCCGACCTTCTTCATCGCGTCGGCGATGATGTTGCCGATCGACTCGTCGGAATTGGCCGAGATGGTGCCGACCTGGGCGATCGCCTTGTCGTCGGCGGTGGGCTTGCTGATCTTCTTCAGCTCGGCCACGGCCGCGATCACGGCCTTGTCGATGCCGCGCTTGAGGTCCATCGGGTTCATGCCGGCGGCGACCGCCTTGGAACCTTCGCGGATCAGCGCCTGGGCCAGCACGGTCGCGGTGGTGGTGCCGTCACCGGCATTGTCGGAAGTCTTGGAGGCGACCTCCTTGACCATCTGCGCGCCCATGTTCTCGAACTTGTCGGCGAGCTCGATCTCCTTGGCGACGGACACGCCGTCCTTGGTGATGGTCGGGGCGCCGTAGCTCTTCTCGAGCACCACGTTGCGGCCCTTCGGGCCGAGGGTCGCCTTGACGGCGTTGGCGAGGATGTTGACGCCGCGCACCATGCGCGAACGTGCGTCTTCACTGAAGCGGATTTCTTTTGCGGCCATGTTGGATGAACTCCGTAATGTAGGATCAGGAATAAGTGCAAGAAACGGGTGTCGAGAATTGGAACCGACGCTGGCTTGGACTCGTAGGCGGCCCCCGCCGCAGTCGGACCGTCGGACGCGCCTCCTCAGCCGAGGATGGCGAAGATGTCGTCTTCCTTGACCACCAGGTAATCGGTACCGTCCAGCTTCACCTCGGTGCCGCTGTACTTGCCGAACAGGACCTGGTCGCCGACCTTGACCTTGGGCGCACGCAGGCTGCCGCTGTCCAGGGCCTTGCCTTCGCCCACGGCAATGACTTCGCCCTTGATGGGCTTTTCGGTGGCGGAATCCGGAATGACGATGCCGCCGGCGGACATCTTCTCTTCCTCGGTGCGCTTGATCACAACACGGTCGTACAAGGGTTTGATATCGCTCATTTCAATCCTCTTAACTGATTGATAGTACTAGGAAAGGGCGGCGATCTTAGCAGTCTCACAACAAGAGTGCCAAGAGTGCGGACGCAAAAACCCGGTGCGGACCGGGATGCGAGTCAGATGGGGAGACGTTGCAGACCTTTCAAGGGCCTGAACGAAATCCAGGCAAAAAGAGCGCACATGACAGGGGCATGTGCGCTCTTCGGGAGATCGGTCGCGTCCCTGGCCAAGCATCTCGGCCTGTACCTATCCCCTGTGGAGACTTCTCTGTCAAAGCCCGCGTCCTGCCGGCGACGACAAGGGATACCGGGCCATTGCTGCATTGGGAAGATATCGAATGTGACGTCGGCCCATTGTTAGGCTACTTTAAGTAATATTATAAAAGCTAACCATTTGATATTTATAGACTTTATACCTTTTTTGCTACCATTGGAGCGCAATTAATGTATATTGTTACTCACCTCGTCAATTTCTGTAGCATTATGATTCACCTCTCAGCTTTGCTTAGGTAAGGTGCACCGCCTAGCTTGGGAAGCGGTCGATGCGTAAGCTCCCCCGTCAAGCACAGAGTTCAGAAGTAGAACCTCCGGCGGATCGTTGGCGTGCCTCGGCGGGCGTCTGGTCGCCCAGCGAGTCGTGTGGTCTTAGCTCGTTGTATTCGATCATCCACCAGTGCGCCGCCTC
>DATHAV010000096.1:0-2126 GCA_035296505.1 Pseudoxanthomonas sp. | reverse complement strand
CAGCTCGCGCAGCAGCGCGTCGTACTCCGCATCGGGGATCGAGGGATCGTCGAGCACGTAGTAGCGGTGGTTGGCGTCTTGAATCAGGTGTCGCAGTTCGGAGGCGCGGTCGCCGGGCGATGGATGGGTCATGGTCCAATTCTATCTAGCGGCGCAGGTCCCAGACCCGCCAGGCCCGCATCACGTGCGCGCGTTGCGATAGCACTCCAGCCGGAGCGCCAGGCTTCCGGTATGGAGCTCGAACAGATGGTTGTCGAAGTCATGGAAGTACAGCGACATGCCCTCGCCCTCGATACGCCACCGGCCTTCCGAAACCTCCACGCCGATCGCCTCCAGCCTCGCGCGATGGCGCGGCAAGTCTTCCGGGTCCACTTGGAACGCCGCGTGCTGGTAGCTGCGCTCGGCCGGTGGCTCGCCCTGCATCGCCACGATCCAGAGCCCGGCGAGTTCGAAGAAGCGTTCCGGCGCGATCGAATGCTCGCGGCCATCGCTGGCGTAGACCTGGGTCGCCCCCAGGCCTTGGCACATGAACCGGGCCATCCGCTCGAGATCGCGCGCGATGAAGGTGAGGTGGCTCAGCCCATGCACTGCCGGCGCGCCATCCTTGGTTGGCGCGTCCACGCCAGGCATTACCAGCGCGGCGCCTTGGTCAGCGGCGGGGCCTCTCGCTGGCGGTCGTAGGCGCGCAGCTCCTCGCGGATGTGCATGATCCGCTGCCGGCCCAGCGCGTTGCGGCCGTCGTCCAGCACCACGCCGTCCAGCAGCTCGGCCATGCGCTGGACGTTGGGCAGCATCTTCTCCCAGGCGTCGAGCGCGGTCATCGGCGCCGGCAGGGTGAGGAAGAACGCGATGGCCGGCGTTTCCAGCTCGCGGATGCCGGCCATGTCGAAGCTGCCGGGCTGCAGGATGTTGGCCATGCTGAAGATGGGCCCGCGCTCGGGGTGGTTCTCGACCAGGCGGTGGAACACGTTCATGTGGCCGAAGGTCAGGCCGGTCTTTTCCGCGGCCACCACGATGTCCTCGCCGCGCAGCGTGTGCCCGGCGCGCGCCGCCACGTACAGCGACACGATCTTGTCGAAGTCCTGGCTAGGGCGCTTGCCGAGCTCGCTGTCGGTGCCGGGCAGGCCAAGCTCCGGCCGGGTCGCGGTCTCGGCACCGTAGCCGGAATCGGCTTCCTGCGAATCCAGGTCGCCGGCCAGGCTGGGCTCGATGCGGGCGGCGTCGCGCTCGTTGGGCACCACGCGCTTGCCCTGGCTCGGCTTCTTGGGGCGTCCGAAGACGAAGATCGCCGCCAGCAGGATCAGGCCGGCGGCGAGGATGCCGATGCGAAGCATGGCCATGTCGGACATTATCGATTTCTCCGCGCGGGGGTCGCTGTGGAAAACGGCTGGTGCGCAATGCGCCGGTCCTTGACTGCGCTACCGATGGCGGCGGTGCGGATCGAACTCATGCCGCACCGGCCAGGCGCGCCGCTTCTTCCAGGTCCACCGACACCAGGCGGCTGACGCCGGGCTCGCGCATGGTAACGCCACTGAGCTGGTGCGCGGCCTCCATGGTCGCCTTGTTGTGGCTGACGAACAGGAACTGCACCTTCTCGCTCATCTCCTTGACCATCGCGGTGAAGCGGCCGACGTTGGCCTCGTCCAGCGGCGCGTCGACCTCGTCGAGCAGGCAGAACGGCGCCGGGTTGAGCTGGAAGATCGCGAACACCAGCGCCACCGCGGTCATCGCCTTCTCGCCGCCGGACAGCAGCGAGATGTTGGACACGCGCTTGCCCGGCGGCCGCGCCATGATCGCCACGCCGGTGTCGAGCAGGTCTTCGCCGGTCAGCTCCAGGTAGGCGTGGCCGCCGCCGAACAGGCGCGGATACAGCTGCTGCACGCCGCTGTTGACCCGGTCGAAGGTGTCCTTGAAGCGTCCGCGGGTCTCGCGGTCGATCTTGCGGATCGCTTCCTCCAGCGTCTCCAGGGCGGTGGTGAGATCGGCGTCCTGCGCCTGCAGGTAGTCGGCCCGCTGCGAGGCCTCGCCGAATTCGTGGATGGCCGCGAGGTTGACCGGCTCCAGCCTGCGCATGCGGCCGTCGATCTGGGCGACCGCCTGCTCCCAGTCGGCCGCGTCCGCGACCC
>DATHAV010000095.1:0-9831 GCA_035296505.1 Pseudoxanthomonas sp. | reverse complement strand
AGGATAATAAGCATTTATAAGAAGTGGTAGGCTTACAGGATCTATGCTCTTCAGCGCGGCATCCAAATATTGGTCTGCAAAACTTTTATATTGCATCCAGCCATCCAGTTGGTTAACGAAATTCGATCTATCAAGCGCTGGACGGGATACGAGCCAAGAAGCAATTCGCGGATTGTTGCGTGCTGCAATCAGCTGATAATCAAAAGCATTTTCGATTTGCTGTTGAGTTACGCCTTCGCATTTTTTTCCCAAACGATCACTTGCTGCCAGTAATTGGCCTGCGACGTCAATGAAGCGCTTGGACTCTACCCCGCTGCTCCGCATTGTCTCTTGCATGGCAGAGGCTGCCGCTACTTGTGTTTTTCGAGATGCGCATTCTTGTAAATCCAATGCAATACGACACGCTGCTCGCGAATCCCCAGAGCGCGCAAGCGCCTCCAATTGCGCCAATACCTCCTTAGTCGGGATGGACGCATCCGGAAGAAGCAAGGCAGCGCGGCTACTGCTTGCCTTACCTCGTTCATTGCTAACTACTTTCGACTCTATCTCAGAAGCCTCGCGGACGCGCATCGTCGTGCCTACAGATAGCGGTGCCTTAATACTCGCGGGGCTGGCGGCGTTATGGGCAAAAGAGCGCCTAACGTTAATAAAAATCCCGGCTATTACAGCAAGCATTACGCATGTTGCAAGAAAGAAAATACTCTTTCTAGTCACAATTCTTCTTCCATCCATTAGTACTTCAAAGAATTTGCCTGTTTCCAAGCAGATGAACTTATGACTTCCGTCTCACCATGCTGATAGCGCGGTCACTATAGACAAAAAATGTTAATTTTAAATGATTGCTACGAAGCCAGCGAAGATTTCCTCCTTAATTAACAGAAATAACAAATAAATTAGTTCACCCTTAATATTCTGAAGAGCCTCTTTCCAACTGAAATGCGGTAGCTGCTACTTATAGTAGCGTATTTATGATAATTTAGGTAGCGAAGATACTTATGCTATCTATAAAGCCGTGTAGAAGGGTCAGGTTCATTTACTGCCGGAGGGTGGCACGCCCTCCGGGCGCTGACGCTGACGGTGGTTTAGCCTAAATTCTCTGCCATAGCCCAAGTGCGGCCGCAAGAGCGGCCGCACCGGTGTCATGCAGCACTAAGTTGGTCAGAAGAACACGCGCACGCCAAAGGCCACGGCCCGGCCCGGCAGCGGGGCGAATTCGCGCAGCAGCGAGGTGTGCGGACGCGCTTCCTCGTCGGTGAGGTTGCTGCCGTTGAGGAACACCTCGTAGCTGGACGCCGGCCGCTCCCAGCGGTACGCCAGGCTGGCGTCGACCAGGGTATAGGCGTCGCTGGACTCCTCGTTCTGCGCGACCCGGTCCTGCTCGGCGTAGCGCACCGCGCCCAGCGACGCGCGCCATCCGCCCAGCGACCAGCCCAAGTCCGCCCCGAAGCGTGCCGGCGCGATCCGCGGCAGGTTGCCATCCTGTGCCAGCTCGATTTCGAAGTCCTCGACGTCCCCGTCGTGAGGGACCTGAAAACTGACGGTGCGCGTGCCGCTGCCATCGAGCTCCGCGCGCACGTAGTCGCCGAACACGCGCAGGTCCCAGGCGCCCGCATCCGACTCGAGCAGCCGGATGCGCGCCTCGGCCTCGGCACCGCGGAAGGTGGCGTCGCCCTGGGTCCACAGCCGCACCGGAAGGTCCTCGACGATGCCGGTGTCGGCCAGGTAGATGTAGCCGTTGAACCGGGTCCGGTACAGCGCGACGCGGAAATCCACGCGCTCGGTGTGCGCGTGCAATCCGATCTCGGCGCGCAGGCCGCGTTCGGTGTCCAGGGCAGGTTCGCCGATCTCGATCGACTGGGTCGCCACGTGCTCGCCGAAAGAGGAAAGCTCTTCGTTGACCGGCGCGCGCTCGGAATGGTCCAGGCCCATGCGCAGGTCGAACGCATCGCTCAAGCGCCAGATCGCGGCGGCGGCGAAGCCGGTGGCGTCGAAATCGCGCGCCTCCTGGCCGTCGGCCTCCAGCGCCACCCGCTCGTGGCGCGCGCCCAGCTCCAGCTTCCACGGCCCGAAATCCTTTTCCTGGATCGCGAACACGCCCAGCGTCCGGGTGCGCGCCGGCGGTACGAAGGCCTCGTCGCCGATGGCCGCGAAATCCACATCGCCGAACTGCAGCCCGAAGGCGCCGCGCCAGCCGTCGTAGTCCTGTTGCACCGCCTCCAGGCGGCCCTCGAAGCCCTTGTTGGCGAAGCGGGTGGCGGGCAGGCCGCCTTCGAGCTCGACGTGCTCGTAGTCGTTGTGCGCCGCGCGCAGGTCGATGCGCTGCAGGAACGGCACCGGATCGTAGAGTCCGGCGCGCAGGTCGATGCGTTTCTGCACCATGTCGATGCGGACCGCGGCTTCCTCTTCCTCCTCGTGTTCTTCCTCGCCTTCGTGTCCGTGCTCGTGGGTACCGCCGGGGATGCCGTAGTTGGTGCGGTAGGTGCTAAACGCCAGGCCGAAGTGGCCCGGCTCGCCCAGCCAGGTGGCGCCGACGGCGCCGGCACGGGTCTTGACCGCGCTGTTTTCCAGCAGCCCGTGCACCTGTTCACCTTCCTCGTGCCCGCCTTCCTCGTCTTCGTCGTGCGCTTCCCGAAGCGCGGCAAAACCGGGGATCTCGTAGTCGTCGGTGTCGCGCAGCAGGCCATCCACGTGCAGCACCCAGTTGCCGCTGACGCCGTCCAGCCGGAACATGCCGGTGCGTTCGTCGTTGACGGTATTGCCGCGCACTTCGGCACGGCCGCTCAGCGGCGCATCGGGCAGCCGTTCGGCGATGCGGCCGTCCACGACATTGACCGCGCCGCCGATGGCGCCGCTGCCGAACAGCAGGTTGGCCGGGCCCTTGAGGACTTCGATCTGGTCGGCCAGGAACGGTTCGATGGTGACCGCGTGGTCGGCGCTGACGGTGGACACGTCCAGCGAACCCAGGCCGCCCGACAGCACCTGTACGCGCGGACCCTCCTGGCCGCGGATGATGGGCCGGCCCACGCCGGTGCCGAAATAAGTGGTCTGCACGCCAGGCAGCTTGTTGACCGTCTCGCCCAGGCTATTGACCTTGCGGTTCTCCAGTTCGTCGCCGTGGAGCACCTCCACCGGATGGGCCAGGGATTCGGCGGTGTTGCGCAGCGGCGTCGCCGTGACCACGACCGCGTCCAGGTCGGTGGCGTCCGGGTCGGCCGTCGTCGCCTGGGCGAGGCCGGCGGGCGAGGCGGTGGCGAGCGCTACGGCCAGAAACAGGCGGTGGCGTCGAAACGGGGAAAAGCGGTTCATGAAAGCCTGACGGTGGCAAAGAAGGCAGATGTTATATTATATCCACGATGCGCCGCACCACTCCCGGAAGTCACACTGTCCCGATGAGATCGCCCCTCCACCATCTGCTCGATAGGTTCGGCGCCACCGGCTCCCTGATCTGCGCGATCCACTGTGCGCTGACGCCGGTGCTGCTGGCGGCCATTCCCTCGCTCGGGCTGTCGGTCTGGCTGGGCGACGGGTTCGAACGCGGCTTCGTCGTGTTCGTCACCGTGGTGGGGCTGTTCAGCCTGCTCTGGGGCTACCGCCGGCATCGCGCGTTCCGGGCGCTGACCCTGCTGTCGCTGGGACTCGGCACGCTGTGGGCGGGCCTGCTCTACCCGCCGTTCCACGAGCCGGTGGTGGCCCACGCGATCGTGATGACCCTGGGCGGGACCCTGGTCGGACTCGCGCACATCGTCAATTTGCGGCTCAACCACTGGCACGTGCACGACGCCACCTGCGCGCATTGACCGCGATCCAGACGCCCGGCGTGAACACCGCCGGGCCTGCGTGGTAGGCTTTGCGGCCTCGCGCGCCAGGCGCAACCGCTAGATTGCAGGAGTTACGAAGATGGGTAAGGGTGACCGCAGGACCGCCAAGGGCAAGCGCTTCAACAGCAGCTACGGCAATACGCGCAAGCACGTGGCCGAGGTGGGAACCTCCACGGCAGCCGCTCCGGTAGCCAAGAAAGCGGCCGTGGCCAAGGCGCCCGCCAAGAAGGCCGTGGCCAAGAAGACCGTCGCCAAGGCGTCCTGATCCCAACCGCCTGCCGCCGCTCGATCGGCGGCGAGCGAAAGGCCCGGCCCCGTGCCGGGTTTTTGTTGCCTGAAGCAAGACCGTCCAGCGGGTGGAACGGCGCCCGACGACGCTCCAGCGTTAGCGCTCACGCCACCTCGCGCCCGCCCGCGTACACCGCCCGCGCCGGCGCGCCGCCGAGCCAGTAGGCCAGTTCGGCCGGATGGTCCACGCCCCAGTGCACGAAATCCGCGCGCAGGCCGCACGCGAGCCTGCCGCGATCCTGCAATCCCAGCGCGCGAGCGCCATTGACGCTGGCCCCCCGCAGCGCCTGTTCGGGCGTGAGGCGGAAATGGGTGCAGGCCAGCGACATCGCCAGCCGCAGCGATTGCAGCGGGGAAGTGCCGGGATTGCAGTCGGTGGCCACGGCCATCGCCACGCCATGCTCCGAGAACGCGGAAAGCGGCGGCAGCCGGGTCTCGCGCAGCGTGTGGAAGGCGCCGGGCAGCAGCACCGCGACCGTGCCCGCCGCGGCCATCGCGCGCACCCCGGCCTCGGAGGTGTATTCGACGTGGTCGGCCGACAGCCCGCCGAACTCGGCCACCAGCGCCGCGCCCGCGCCGTCGCTGAGCTGGTCGGCGTGCAGCTTCACCGGCAGGCCCAGCTCGCGCGCCGCTGCGAACACGCGTCGCGTCTGCGCCAAGTCGAAGCCGATGCGCTCGCAGAACGCATCGACCGCGTCGACCAGCCCCTCGGCATGCAGCCGCGGCAGCCAGTCGCACAGGGCGGCGATGTAGTCGTCGGGCCGGCCCGCGAACTCCGGCGGCAGCGCGTGCGCCCCCAGGAAGGTCGTGCGCACCTCGATGCCGAGGGTGCGGCCGATGCGCCGGGCGACCCGCAGCATCTTGCGCTCGTGTCCGAAGTCCAGGCCGTAGCCGGACTTGATCTCCAGCGTGGTGACGCCGTCGGCCGACAGCGCGCGGGCGCGCGGCAGCGACTGCTCGAACAACGCGTCTTCGCTGGCGGCGCGCGTGGCGCGCACGGTCGAGGCGATGCCGCCGCCGTCGCGCGCGATCCGCTCGTAGCTCGCGCCCTGCAGGCGCTGCTCGAACTCGCCGGCACGGTCGCCCGCGAATACGGCATGGGTGTGGCAGTCCACCAGCCCCGGGGTGATCAGGCCGCCCTCGACGCGGATGCATTCGCTCGCCAGCGCCTGCGGCGCATCCGGCAGCGCCGAGGTCGGCCCCACGTAGCACAGCCGGCCCTCGTGCCAGCCGAGCGCGCCGTTCTCGACCAGGCCGTAGCCCCGCTCGCCCTGCAGCGTGGCCAGCGTCGCGCCATGCACGAGTCCGTCCCAGCGCGTCGCCTCATTTCTGCTCATGCGCCGATTGTAGGCGCTGGTCCTTGCGCCGGTCGCCGACGCGGCCCGCGCGGGCGGTTCGCCTTCGGCCTGGCCCGCGGCGACAATGCGGCCATGGACCCGACCACCGGCCACGGCCGCGAACCCGCAATTCCGATCGCGCAGGCGCACTGCCCGGCCGACCGCCGCAGCTGGCGCTTGCCGGGTGTTCCCAATCTGCATTCACACGCCTTCCAGCGCGCCATGGCCGGCCTGGCCGAACGCCAGATGGATCCGGAAGACAGCTTCTGGACCTGGCGGGAAACCATGTACCGCATGGCCGCGCGCTTCGATCCCGATTCGCTGCACGCGGTGGCCGCGCAGCTGTATGCGGAAATGCTGGAGGCCGGCTACACCGCCGTGTGCGAGTTCCACTACCTGCACCACGCGCCCGACGGCACGCGCTATGCCGACCCGGGGGCGATGTCGCGGGCGCTGGTCCAGGCCGCGCGCGACACCGGCATCCGCCTGACCCTGCTGCCGGTGCTGTATGTGAGCGGCGGGTTCGACGGCCGCCCGCTGTCGCCGCGGCAGCGCCGCTTTGGGCACGACGTGGATGCCTTCCTGCGGTTGCTGCACAGCCTGCGCGCCGAACGGCACGGCCGCCTGCGCATCGGCTGCGCCTTCCACAGCCTGCGCGCGGTGCCGGAAGCGGCCATGCGCGAGGTGCTGGCCGCGCTGCCGGACGACGCGCCGGTGCACCTGCATATCGCCGAACAGGTGGCCGAGGTCGAAGACTGCCTGGCGCTGCGCGGCGCGCGTCCGGTGCAGTGGCTGTTGCGGCATTTCGATGTCGATGCGCGCTGGACCCTGGTTCACGCGACCCATCTGGGCCCGGAGGAAATCGCCGGCATCGCGCGCAGCGGCGCCACGGTCGCCCTGTGCCCGAGCACCGAAGCCAACCTCGGCGACGGCCTGTTCCCGCTGCGCGAATACCTGGACGCGGGCGGCGGCTGGGGCATCGGCTCGGATTCGCACGTTTCGGTATCGCCGGTGGAAGAGCTGCGCTGGCTCGAATACGGCCAGCGCCTGGCCACGCGCCGCCGCAACATCGCCGTGCGCGAGGATTCGCCCAGCGTCGGCGCCACCCTGCTGCAGGGCGTGCTGGCGTCGGCCGGCAATGCGACCGGGTTCGCCGCAAACGACGACCACCTGCTGCTGGACGCCGATGCGCCCATCCTGGCCGCTGCCCAAGCGCAGGACGTCATCGACCGCTGGGTGTTCAGCGGCAACCGTCCGCTGGTGCGCGAAGTCCACGTCGACGGCCAGCGGTGCGTGGCGGAGGGGCGCCATCGCGACCACGACGCGATCGCCCGCCGCTACCGGCAGGCGCTGCCCGCGCTCGTCGCCGACTGATCCGGGCTTGGCACGCATCCGCGCCCTGGGCCGTTTCGTCGCCGCATGCGGGGGATTCGTCGCAGAGCCGCATGGCGCGCAGCGCATGCCGCAAGCTGCCGCAACTCAACAGAGGAGAACCGCGATGACTTTACGACTCACTGCGCTGGCGCTGGCGCTCGGCGCCGGCGGCGCCCACGCCACGACCGACGCGCAGCTGCGCCAGGTGGTCGATCAGCGCCTGCGGGGCGACCGTACCGGCGCCTGCCTGGCGGTGGCGGTGATCGAGAAGGAAGAGGTGGCGCGCACCTACGCCTGCGCCGATTCCAAGGACAACGCGCGAATCGATTCCGGCAGCGCGTTCGAAATCGGCTCGGTCAGCAAGACCATGACCTCTGCGCTGCTGGCGGACCTGATCGGGCAGGGCAAGGCGTCGCTGGACGATCCGCTTTCCGAATACCTGCCCGAAGGCACGCGCATACCGCAGTTCGAAGGCGCGCCTATCCTGCTGCGCCACGTGGTCACCCACACCTCCGGACTGCCGCCCCTGCCGTCGCGGATGCAGGCGCCCGATCCCGCGAATCCGTATGCGGCTCTGGACGAGACCGCATTGCTGGCATCGCTGGGCGACGTCACCCTGGCGCGCGCGCCGGGCAGCCGGTTCGAATACTCCAACTTCGCCTCCATGGTGCTGTCGTACGCGGTGGCGCGCCGCGCCGGCGGTAACTTCGAGAAGCTGCTGGACCAGCGCCTTTTCACCCCGCTGGGCATGCAAGGCGCCTATATCGACGACAGGCCCGAAGGCGTACGCGCCGCGGCGGGACGCACGCCCGACACGCGCCCGACCCCTGCATGGACCTTCAAGCCGAATCTCGCCGGGGTCGGCGGCGTGCGCGCCACTTTGGACGACATGGTCCGGTACGTGCAGGGCCAGCTGGGGCAGGTCGAGGCGCCGATAGGCGACGCGCTGGCGCTCAGCCAGAAGCCCGTCTCGCAGCAGCCATCGATGGCCATGAACTGGATGCTCGCGCCGGTCGCCGGTCGCACCGTGCACCTGCACGAAGGCGGCACCGGCGGATTCTCGTCGTTCGTGGCTTTCGACACGCAGCGCCAGCGCGGCGTGGTGATCCTGTCCGACACTGCCTGGCACTCGATCGGCGGCCTCGGCAACCTGGGCCTGCACCTGGTCGATGCCTCGATGCCGCTGGGCAAGCCGCGTACCGAAGCCAGGCCAGCGCGCGCGATGCTGGACGCGCTGGCGGGCGATTACCGGCTGGGCAACGGAATGAAGATGACGCTCAAGCGCAAGGGCGATGCGTTGACCGCCCAGGCGCAAGGCCAGCCGGAATTCACCCTGGGCTACGACAGCGAAGGCGATTTCTACCCGCTGCGGTTCGACGCGGTGCTGCGGCCGCAGCGCGGGGCCGACGGCCGCTACGCCTTCCTGTGGCTGCAGGGAGGAGGCGCGATGCCGGCGACGCGGATCGATGCGTCGGCGCCGGCCAACGCGGCGGCAACGCCGTCGGCGGAGGCGTTGAAGGGCTACGAAGGCAGCTACGCGCTGATGCCGGCGTTGGCGCTCACCGTCCGCGCGCGCGACGGCCAGCTGTTCGGGCAGGCCACCGGCCAGGGCGAGTTCCCGCTGCAGGCCGCGTCGAAGGACGTGTTCGAAGCGCCCGCATTCGGCATCGAGTTGCGCTTCAAGCGCGATGCCGCCGGCAAGGTCGACAGCCTCGAGCTGCACCAGGGCGGCCGGGTCATGCCCGGCAAGCGCCAGTAGCGGGCGACGCGAAGGGAGCATCACACCCTTATGTCCACCTCCAGCCACAACTATTCGCTTCGCCACGCTCTGCCTTCGGACGTGCTGGTCGGCGGGCATGCGGTGTGGAGCCGCTACCGCCAGTACCCGGTGTTCAGCTGGCCGTGGCTCAAGGGCCGCAGTCTGCTGTTCATGGCGACGATCGCGGCGGTGGCCGGCATCGCCGGTCTCGCCGTGGGCCTGGCCATGCGCGACTACCGGGTGGGCCTGTACATCGCGGCGCTGGAGTTCGCGGCCTTCGCCCTGATGGCCACGACCGGTCCGGCGTTCGCCACCTGGGTCCGGCATCGCCGCTGGAGCGAGCGCCGCGAGCGCGGCGCGGTGGTCGTGGCGGTGCTGCTCGGCATGGGCGTGAGCTTCGCCGCCGACCATTTCGCCTCCGCCGAGATCGAGCGCGTGGTCGAACCTGTGTTCGGCAGGCCGAAACTGCCGCAGGCGCCCGATATCGGCAGCGTCGAGCGCGCGCTGGCGCTGGCGGTCAACCTAGGCGCGCTGGCGGTGGTCTACGGACTGTTCGGCGGCGGGCTGGCCCTGCGCGCGTACTTCAGCGAACGCCGCCGCTGGCAGGCGCACCGGCACCAGGGCGAGGTCGAATCGCTGAAGCGCCAGGCGCGGGATGCGGACCTGCGCCTGGGGCTGCTGCAGGCCCAGGTGGAACCGCACTTCCTGTTCAACACCCTGGCCTCGGTGCGTGCGCTGGTGCGGCAGGATCCGGCCCAGGCCGAAGCCACGCTCGATGCGCTGGTCGCGTTCCTGCGCGCCAGCATTCCCAGGCTGCGCGACGGCGAAGCCTCGCTGCATTCGACCCTGGGCCAGCAGCTGGACCTGTGCGCGAGCTACCTGGCGCTGATGCAGGTGCGCATGGGCGGGCGGCTCGGCTGCCGCATTGAGGCGGAGGCCGGACTGCGCGACAGGCCGTTCCCGCCGGCGCTGCTGATCACGCTGGTGGAGAACGCGATCAAGCACGGCATCGAGCCGCAGCCCGGGCCGGGGCGGGTGGACGTGCTCGCCGACGTGCACCAGGACCGCCTGCGCGTGCGCGTGGTCGACGACGGCGCCGGGCTGCTGCCCGGCGTGGGCGGCGGCATGGGCCTGGCCAACGTGCGCGAACAGCTCGCCGGCCGCTTCGGCGACGCCGCGCGCTTTCGCCTTCGCGCGCTCCCCGGTCGCGGCGCGAGCGCGGAGATCGAGATTCCGATGGAACCGCCGGCGTGAG
>DATHAV010000094.1:0-3037 GCA_035296505.1 Pseudoxanthomonas sp. | reverse complement strand
CATCCGCACGGTGGAGAACCGGTGCGAGATCAGCAGCGCCATCCGCCCGGCCAGCAGCTCGGAGAACCGGACGAACACCTCGTACTCGGCGCGCGCGTCGAGCGCGGCGGTGGGCTCGTCGAGGATCATCACCTGCGCCTGGCGCATGTAGGCGCGCGCGATGGCGATCTTCTGCCACTGCCCGCCGGAAAGATCCACACCGCTCTTGAAGCGGCGGCCGATCAGCTGGTCATAGCCGTTGGGCAGGCCCGCGATCACTTCGTCGGCCATCGCGCGGCGCGCGGCGTCGCGGATGCGCGCCTCATCGTCCATCGCCTCGATCTGGCCGACGCCGATGTTCTCCGCCGCGCTGAGGTGGTAGCGCACGAAGTCCTGGAAGATCACGCCGATGTTGGCGCGCAGCGCGTCGAGGTCGTACTCGCGCAGGTCCCGCCCGTCCAGCAGGATGCGGCCCTCGTCGGGGTCGTACAGGCGCGCCAGCAGCTTGACCAGCGTGGTCTTGCCGGCGCCGTTCTCGCCGACCAGGGCCAGCACCTCGCCCGCGCGCAGTTCGAAATCCAGGTGCCGCACCGCCCAGCGCTCGGTGTCGGGATAGCGGAAGCCGACGTTCTCGAACGCGAAGCCGCGCCGGATCGGCGTGGGGAACGGCGCCGGGTCCGGCGGCGAGACGATCTCCGGTTCGATCCCGAAGAACGAGAACAGGTCGTCCAGGTACAGCGCCTGGCTGGCGACCTGGGTGAAGCCGACCAGCAGGCCTTCCAGCAGCTGGCGCAGGCGCCGGAAGCTGCCGGCCAGAAAGGTCAGGTCGCCGATGGTGAAATCGCCGCTCACCGTGCGCCAGGCGATGTAGGCGTAGGCGAAGTAGTAGCCCAGCGTGCCCAGCGCGGCGAACACCACGCCCCAGGCCGCGCGCCTGCGCGCCAGGCTGCGGTTGGCGCGGAAGAACTTCTCGGCCAGCGTGCGGTAGCGCCCGATCAGGAAACGGTGGAGGTCGAAGATCTTCACCTCCTTGGCGGTTTCCAGGCTGGCGCCGGTCTGGCGCACGTACTCCAGCTGGCGGCGCTCGGGCGTCCACTGGAAGGCGAGCGAATACCCCATGGCGTTGAAGTGCGCCTCGCCGACGAAGGCCGGGACCAGCGCCACCGCCAGCAGGGCCATCAGCCACGGCGCATAGACCACCAGGGTGGCGGCGAAGCCGATCACGGTGATCAGGTCCTGCGACTGGCCGAAGATCTGGCTCATCAGGTTCATGCGGCCCATCGTCTGGCGCCGCGCGCGGTCCAGCTTGTCCTGCAGCTCCGGGTCCTCGAAGTCCTCCAGGTCCAGGGTCGCCGCGTGCTCCATCAGGCGGATGCTGGTGGCGTTGGTGAACAGCTCGGACAGCAGCGTATCGGCGTAGCTCACCCCGCGGCCGAGCAGGTCGGAGAAGATCGCCAGGCCGAACTCCAGCAGCAGCAGCCACAGCAGGGTGTCGAGCACGCCGCTGCGCCAGGCCTGGGCCAGGTCGTCGATGGGCGTGCCCAGCCCGACCAGCCGCACCGCTTCGTCGATGATCAGCTTGCCGACGTACAGCATCGCGATCGGCAGGAACGCGCGCACCAGCCGCAGCCCCAGGCTGGCCAGGGTCAACCCCGGGCTGGTGGCCCAGATCATCCTCAGGAACGGCGGCACGTTGCGCAGCGCCCGGAAGCGCTCGCGCAGGCTGGGGGTGCCGCGGGGACCGGGTGTGCCGGCGGCGGGTGCGGAGGTCGATGCCATTGCCGCGATTGTGCCTGCACGCCGTGCGCGGCGGCCAATGCGCGCGCCGCCGCGTGCGCGGGCCAAGAGCGGAAAGTCGGGCGCGGTGTCCGCGCCCGAGGGCTCCTGGCGGCGTTCCGGTCAGCGCGCGGCGACGGCCGCGGCAGGCGCCTGGATGCTGACCGCCTGCCCGGGCTGCACGCGTTCGCCGCCGCGCACGATCAGCCGGTCGCGCGCGCGCAGCGCGCCGCGGACCTCGACCAGCCCGTCCAGCGCCTCGCCGGTCTCCACCGCCACGCGTTCGGCCTTGCCCGACGCGTCCACGCGCAGCACGGCGTTTCCCTCGCGCCTCAGGATCAAGGCGTCGCGTGGCGCCGCCAGCACCTCGCGGACGCGGTCGCTGGGCAGGCCGACGTCGACCGCGCTGCCCACCGGCAGCTGCAGCGAGATCGCGTCGATCCGCAGGTCGAGCTGGCGCGATGCCTCGTCGCCCACCGGCACCAGCGCGGTGACGCGGTGGTCGCTTTCGACACTGCCGCTGCGCACCCGCACCTGGGCGCCGGGTTCGAGCCGACCGGCGAGGTCGACCGGCGCGCGCACGCGCACCTCGAGGTGGCCGGTGTCGACCAGCCGGGCCACCGCAGTGCCCGGCCCCAGGTATTCGCCCAGCTGCCCCAGGCGCTCGACCACCACCCCGGCGAACGGCGCGCGCACCACCATCTGGCTGCGCTGGTGCCGGATCTGGGCCAGGATCGCTTCCGCCCCGGCGCGCTGCTGGGCGAGCACGTCGCGTTCGGCCTGCAGCTGCTCGTACTGCGCGCGCGCGATGTTCTGCTGCGCGGCCAGCTGCGCGTAGCGCGACTCCTGGCGCACGGCCAGCGCCAGCTGGGCCTGGATGCGGCCCAGTTCGGCGGCCGCCTCGCGCTCGCGCAGGCGCAGCGCGGTGTCGTCCATCGCCGCCAGCGGCTCGCCGGCGCGCAGGCGCGTGCCGACCTCGGCGATGCGGACGATGCGTCCGGTCTGCTCGCTGGCCACGCGCGCGTCCCGCGTGCTGATCACGCTGCCCGGCGCCCAGTGCAGCGGCGCGAACGGCGCACTGACCACCGCCGCGACTTCGACCACGGCCGGCGGCGCCTGGGGCGCCTGGGGGGCGGGCGGCGCGCTGGCGTCGGCGTCGCGCTGTATCACGGCGGCCGCCACCGCGCCGGCGGCGGCGAGGGCGATCAGGCTTTTGGCCAGGAGGTGCATGGGGAGCTCCGGAGATTCAGGCCGCGGCGTGCGGCAGGGCGGGGGAAGGAAC
>DATHAV010000093.1:0-1724 GCA_035296505.1 Pseudoxanthomonas sp. | reverse complement strand
GCGGCACCACGTGGTCGAAGGTCAGCTCGCGGTGGGTGCCGCAATAGACGCAGCGGAAGCGGTCGCGGAGGAACAGGTTGAACCGGGTGAAGGCGGGGTATTCGCTGGGCCGCACGAATTGGCGCAGCGCGATGACGGAAGGCAGGCGGAAGGCCGTGGTGGGGCTGTGCACTTCGCGCTCGTAGGAAGCGACGATGTCGACCCGCTCCAGGAACACGGCTTTGACGGCGGTCTGCCACGGCCACAGCGAGAGCGGGTAATAGCTCAGCGGCGTGTAGTCCGCATTGAGCACCAGGGCCGGGCAAGAGTCCGGATGCCTGAGCAGGTCGGGATGGTACAAGGCTCGCGCGCTCCCGTTCCGTTGGGAGAAGCTCCCCGAAACGCCCGCGCCCCCGGACCTGTCGCACTCAGACTGGGGAGAAGTGGGCGGCTTCGAAAGCCAGCTTCTCCTGTCGCGTCACCCATTGGCCGGTTAGGGTGACGCAGTGATGACACCACAGGGCGCGAGTGAGGGTCAAGAGCCGATTTCCGGCTTCTCCACAGGCGCCCTGAAGAGCGGGGGCGTTATCACCCGCTTCGCGCCCAGCCCGACCGGGCGGCTGCACCTGGGGCATGCTTATTCCGCGCTGCTAGCCCACGATTTCGCGCGCAGCCGCGGGGGCGCCTTCCTGCTGCGGATCGAGGACATCGACGGGACGCGCAGCCGGGCGGAGTTCGTGGCGGCCATTCTGGAGGATCTGGCGTGGCTGGGCGTGGACTGGGACGGGGAGGTGGTGCTGCAGTCGGCGCGGCTGTCGCTCTACCGCGAGGCGCTGCAGCAGCTGATGCACCAGGGGCTGCTCTACCCCTGCTTTTGCACCCGCCGCGAGATCGAAGCCGAGATCGCCGCCAGCGCAAGCGCGCCGCATGGACCGGACGGGCCCATCTACCCAGGGACGTGCCGGCGGCTGCCGACGCAAGACCGTGAGCGACTGGTGGCGCAGAAGGCCCATGCCTGGCGGCTCGACATGGCCGCTGCCCTCCACCTGTTCCCCGGAGCACTCATCTGGACCGACCACGGTCGTTCCATTCCCGCCAATCCGGCGCAATTCGGGGACGTGGTGCTTGCCCGCAAGGATGCGCCGGTGAGCTACCACCTTGCTGTCACCGTGGACGACGCCGCCCAGGGCATCACCGACGTGGTGCGCGGCAAGGATCTGTTCGCCGCCACGCACGTCCACCGCCTGCTCCAGGCGCTGCTGGACCTCCCCACCCCCCGCTACCACCACCATGGCCTCATCACCGACGATGAGGGCCGGCGGCTCGCGAAGCGGCACGGGGCCCCGACGCTGGCGGAGCTGCGCGCGGGCGGTGCGGACCCGAAGGAATTGGCGGAAAAGCTGCGTTCGGGGCGGCTGCCCGCTGGATATTCCACGCCGGCAACCTAGATAAAGACCATGCAGACGATCCTCATCATCCTGGTCGCGGCCGCCGCGCTTGCGACCCTTTACGTGCTCGTGCGCGGCGTCATCGGAATGGCGCAGGGGCAGGATGTCACGGGCATGCGCAGCCAGGAACTGATGCGAAAACGCGTGATGTTCCAGGCGGTGGCGATCATCCTGGTCGTGCTGCTGCTGCTCGTCTTTGGCAAAAACAACTAAGTGGTTCGTCTCAACCGCATCTACACGCGCACCGGCGACGCCGGGGAGACCGGTCTCGTCGACGGCTCGCGCGTTTCCAAGACG
>DATHAV010000092.1:0-3146 GCA_035296505.1 Pseudoxanthomonas sp. | reverse complement strand
GAACCCGCGGGCCCGGATCATCGAGCCGGGCGGCGTCATCCTCTTCGTCGAGGCGGCTGGACTGGGAATCGTCGGTGCATGCGCGCTCCAGAAGACCGGCCCGGCCGGCTACGAGCTCACCAAGATGGGCGTGCGCGAGTCGGCCCGCGGCATGAAGGCGGGCGAGTTCCTGCTCGCGGCGGTCATCGAACGGGCCAGGTCGCTGCGGGCCGATCCGCTCTACCTGCTCACGAGCAGCAAGTGCCGACCGGCCATCCATCTTTACGGGAAGCTGGGCTTCCGGCATGACGCGGACATCATGGCCCAGTACGGCGCCCGGTACGCAAGGTGCGATGTGGCGATGCGCTACGTCGGAGAGCCTGCATCCAACGGAGCGCGGGCCGCTTCTGACGGTACGTGAACCTGCCGCGCTTTCGGATCCGGCTGTGTTCGCGTTCTTAGCTTTCCATCGGGCCGATGTGCCGGCTGAACCATAGGATCCTGCGCATGGCCTGAGCGCGGCGCGTCATCGGATTTTCACGGCCGCTAAACCCGCTCGGGCGAACCTGCCGCTCCTTGTACCGGCGGGCGAGCTGCATGGCACTTCATCTGAAGGTGGGCGAGGACGTGGGGAAGGGGCTGCGCCGCATCGCCCTGGCGCAGATCGAGTGCGCGCTGGAGGCGGCGGAGGACCGCGCGGCCAGGGATGCGGCGGCGCACGCGATACGCAAGCAGTGCAAGAAGCTGCGCGGGCTGTTGCGTCTGTTCCGCGGCTCGTTCGGCGACTACGGCGTCGAACAGCGCGCGCTGCGCGATACGGCGCGCACGCTCGCGGCGTTGCGTGAAGCCAGCGCGCACCTGGAGGCACTGGAGCGCCTGTGCACCCGGGATCCCGCGCGCTACCAGGACCCGGATTTCGAGCGGGCGCGGGGCTGGCTGCGATCCCGGCGCGAGGCGCTGGTGCGCGCGAACGAAGAAGACGCCTGCATCGAGGCCGCCCTGGCGATGCTGCGCGCGCAGCGCGAGCGGGTCGGCCAGTGGATCCTGCACGAGGTCGGCTTCGATGCGATCGAGGACGGCGTGACCGGCACGTACCGCCAGGCGCGCGACGCTCTGGCGGTCGCCTGCGACGACCCCACCGCCCACCACCTGCACGAACTGCGGAAGCACGTGAAGTACCACCGCTTCCATCTCGATCTCCTGCACAAGCTCTGGCCCGGACCGATCGCCGCCGTGGCGCACGAAGCCAGGGACCTGGGGGAACTCCTGGGCGAGCACCACGACATCGACGTGCTGGTGGCCGCGCTGGCGCAGGGCAACGCCGGTGCGGAAATCAACGAGGCCGGACGCCGTATCGCGGTGGCGGCCAGACCCGAGCGCGAGCGCCTGGAGGCGAACGCCTTCTGCCTGGCCCGGCGGCTGATGGCCGAGAAACCGCGGAGCTTCGGCAGGCGCATGCGCGGCTACTGGGATGCATGGCGCTCGTGAGAACGAGGTCGTTTGGCCACGCCTGTTATTCCTTGTGCAAGGCTATTTCAGCTTCCAGAATAATGATTTTCTTATATAATTAGCCGCCACTCCTCGAGAGTATTCCTCGATCCGAAATTCTATTACGATGACGAGATCGCCGACAGCGCATGGCGCTACGACTCGACCAGTATCCCGACCGCGACTTCGCCGCCGTCGAGGCGCAGGTGCGCCGGCGCGGCGCGCAGTTCATGACGGCGCTGCGGTCGCAGAAGCCTGACGTCACCGTGGTGATGATGTTGTTCCTGGCTTCAACCATCCGAGGCATTCGGCCTACAGTGAGTGGCTTGGGGCGTCGTACGCCACAAGAGTTAGCCGATTTGGCGCTACATCATCAGCATCGTGCGTTGCGACGTCCGTTCAAGCGATGTGGAGAGGACGTTGAGCCACCGTCGCCTGGCGATCGGGCGGCCGACCAAGATAAAGCCATTTAACTGGTGCGCGCTCATGGCCGCTGTCGAACCGGACGATTCCACTCCTTCCCCTATAGTTGTCCGACAATGCAGGGAGTGGAAATTACGAGCTGTTTTTGCACCTGGCCAATCCTTATCCTTCATTCATGAAGGCCGGAATACAGCATACGATTGGCCAACAAGGATTTATGTCGGGCCGATACGGGGTACAACCTTTGAAAGCGACTGTTTCCATCATCGATTAATGGATCGCATCGATATTCTTCAGGTCCGAACCTCCTGGCCGTACCGCAAGCTCCTCCGACGAACGCCGCGGGCACGTACCCGGCAGCAACGCGCGTTAGGAAGGCGAGCGCTTTTCGCGCAAGTGGACACATCGATCAGGCGCCACGCAAGAGCGCATTACGGGACGCGCAGCCGGAACGCCTGCCGCACGCGCTCTCGGTAGGCCGGCCCGCTGCCCAGGCGCGCGCCCGACGCCAGCCGGAGGACGTACTGCCCGGACTCCAGCGTCTCGATCTCCGTCACCGCGGCGATGCGCACGATCCGCGAACGGTGGATGCGGGCGAAGTGCCGCGGGTCGAGCTGCGACTCCATCGCGGCCATGGTCTCGCGCAGGCTCAGGCGCTCGGCGCCGACATGCAGTTCGACGTAGTTCAACTGCGCGGCCACGCAGTCGATCGATTGCACCGGCACCATGCGCAGCCGATGCCCCACCGGTACCGGCAGGCGTTCGGGGAAGCGCTCGCTGGCGCCGGACCCGATGCGCCGGCGTCCGGCGCGCGCGCGCTCCAGCGCAAGCCGCAGCCGCTCGCGCGAGTAGGGCTTGAGCAGGTAGTCGACCGCGCCGTGTTCGAAGGCGTCCACGGCGTGTTCGGCGAACGCGGTGACGAACACCACCTGCGGGCGCCATACCGCGGAGGCGCGATGGAGCGTGCCGAAGCCGTCCATGCCCGGCATCTGGATGTCGAGGAACACCACGTCCGGCTTCATGCCGATCAGCGCCGAGGCCGCTTCCTCTCCGTTGCCGCATTCGCCCAGGATGTGCACGCCGTGCTCGGCGCCGAGCAGGCGCCGCAGCCTCGCGCGCGCCATCGGCTCGTCGTCCACCACCAGCACGCGCAGCGGAACGTCGTCCATCACGCCTGCCCCGGCCTCAGCGGCAGCGACACGCGCACCCGGGTGCCGCCCCCCGGCAGCGCCACGATGTCCAGTGCCTGGGCCTGG
>DATHAV010000091.1:0-2217 GCA_035296505.1 Pseudoxanthomonas sp. | reverse complement strand
AGGCTGGAACGCCCCAGCGAGCCGGTGGGCGCAGCCTGCGCATAGTGCGGCATCGCGTCGACGTCCCGCATCCGGAACGGGCGCTCGTCGAACAGGTACGGGTAGAAGTAGTGCCGCAGCGAGGCATGGAACGCGGCGATGCGCTCGCGGTAGCGCAGCTGGGCGTCCAGATCGGTGTTGGCCAGCCGCTGCATCACCGCCTGGGCGGCGATGCCGGGCATGGCCCACCCGGCGCGCTGGGCCCAGCGCTGGCGCGCGCGCAGGCTGGCTTCGTACTCGGCCGGCTGCGGCGCGACCGCCTCGTCCCCGGCCTGGTGCATGGCGTAGTACCACTTCCAGTGGAAGCGTCCGGTCACCGGGGGCGTGCCGCGCCACTGCGGATGGCTGCGGAAGAAGCGCTCGAAGGTCGCCTCCTTCGGCTCGTCCCAGGCGCCGTGGACCCACTGGCGCTGGGCCAGCATCAGGTCGACGCCGCGTCCGGCGGGCACCGCGCGGTTGATCAGCGTGTTGGCGGCGGTGGGCAGCAGCAGGGTCAACGCCAGCCACAGGGCGAACATGCCCATGGCGCCCGCCGCGGAACTGCGCACGCGCGCCGCAATCGAGGCGAACGCCCCGAACCAGAACCCCGCGTACAGCGCCGCGACCAGCGCCGCCGCCAGCGCATGCGACAGCGGCACGCCGGCAACGACGCAGCCGAGCGCGAAGGCCGGGAGCAGCGCGGCCAGCACCAGCCCGTACCGCAGCAGCGCCCGGCGCCGCCACATTCTCGCGGGCCGCGTGGCGGTGGCCAGCAGCAGGCCCAGGCGGCCGGCTTCGCGCTCGCCGCTGACCAGGTCGTGCATCAGGGCGATCGCGACCAGCGGCAGCAGGTAGACCAGCACGAAGGCGAAATCGAACGATCCGGCCAGCGCCATCTCGGGGTTGGCCGGGTCCGATTCGTACAGCTGCGACTGCAGTCCGAGCAGCCGCACGCGCAGCAGGTGGGGCTGCACGTCGCGCTGCCCGAGCGCGGCGAAGGCCAGCGGCGCGGGGCGGTCCCAGGTGGGGTGGAAGGTGTAGTAGCCGACGTAGCCGGCATCCCCGGCCCCGCCCGCGTACTGGCGCGCGACCAGCGCCTGCTCGGCCTGCTGCGCCGCGATCGACCGCGTGATCGCCTCGTTCTGCGCGCGCACGGTGCGCAGGCCGGCGAACACCGCCAGGATCGCGACCACCAGGAGCAGCACCAGGGAAACGGCCGCCAGGCGCGAGCGCAGCACCAGCGCCAGTTCGCTGCGCAGGACGTTCGGCATCTCAGGCGGCTCCCAGGCGGCGGCCGCGCCAGGCGAGCAAGCCGGCCAGGACCAGGCACCAGGCCGCGAGCACCGAGGCGGCAAACGCGCCGCGCGATGGATCGCCCTGGACCGACGGGCTGGGGCGGAACTCCGGCAGGGTCTCCCAGTGCTCGTGCGAGATGCGCTGGTCCTTGTCGCCTTCGTACCCCACCTTCTCCGCGTGCATGCCGTTGAGCGCCTGGATCAGCGCGTAGCGGTAGCGCTCGGCCTCGACCAGGAAGCGCTGGTAGCCGGAGAGGTCGGTGCCGGCCAGCGCCATCGACGCCTGGCGCAGCGCGATGACCGGACTGAGCCAGGCGAAGCGCGCGACTAGGCCGGACTGCGCGCGCTCGACGGCGAAGCCGCGCGCGGCATGGCGGTCGTAGATTTCGCTGGTCAGGCGCTCGCCTTCGGCGCTGACCAGCCCGGCGTAGTTCACCGGCAGGTCCTCGATGCGGGACACGCCGTAGCGTTCCAGCACCCGTCGCCTGAAGTCGGCGAAGTACGGGTCGTCGGGATCGTGGCTGTCGCCGATGGCCAGCGCGTCGCGGTGCACGGCGATGTCCATCTCCATGCGCGTGGGCAGCGGATGCGCGGCCTGCGCCAGCACCGGCGCGGCGCGCGGCACCATCACCACGCCGGCGATCCAGAGCCCGACGAGCAGCAGCAGTGCGTCGCGGCTGGAGCGCGCCCAGCTCGAAAGCAGGACCGCCAGGCTGGCCCACACCGCCAGGTACAGGCCGTGGAGCAGCGCGAGCCCGGCGGCCGCCGAAGCCGGTGCCGCGCCGGTGGTCGCGCTTGCCGCCAGCGCCAGCGCGGCCGGCAGCGCCACCAGCGCGGCCACGCCGGTCAGCGCCAGCCACTTGCCCAGCAGCAGCGACGCCGGGGCGAGGCCCTGCGCCAGCAT
>DATHAV010000090.1:0-4732 GCA_035296505.1 Pseudoxanthomonas sp. | reverse complement strand
GTCCGGGTTGCCCCACCTGCCACTGGCCGGCTCCACCGCCTGATCGCTGCCAGTCTCAGCCCGGCATCGCGCCGCTGACGTTCTGCCGCGGCGGGCGGTCGATGATCGCCATGGCACCGGGATCGCCAGCCAGTGACGCAGCTCCCTCGTGATCATGCGCAGCCATCGCGCGATCGAGCCTCAATGCAGGCATCGGTCCAGTGCAGATCGATCGTGCGCGGGCACGCCCATCAAGCACATGGGAAAAGATTTAAGGGTGCGAGCTAGTCGTCTTCGCTGCGCCTGGCGCCGTACCAGAGGTCCAGGTGCTGGCGCGAAGTCAGCATGCGGCGGCGATGCCGCGCCATCCGCCACAGCAGCCTCAGATGCTCCCCGAGGCCATGGGTGCGCAGCTTCCTGGCGGAAGTGCGCACCGGTTCGCGCAGGATCACGAAACGCCCCTGCCGCGCCAGCGCGCGGCTGAGGGCGATGTCTTCGGCGGCGTAATACTCTTCGTCGAATCCGCCCGCCGCTTCGAACGCCGCGCGGCTGCAGAAGATGAAGCAACCCGGCGCGATCCGCGTGATCCGGAACATCCACGCGAACAGCCGGACTCCCAGGCCTTCGTGCCAGCGGATCGGCCCCTGCAGGTGCACAGCCGCGCCGCCGCCCGCCGCGCCGCCGCGCAACTCGCGCACCGCCGCGTGCAGCACTTCCGGATTCACCAGAGTGTCGGCATCGACGAAGACCAGCCACTCGCCGAGCGCCGCCCGCGCGCCGGCGTTGCGGGTGGCGGCGATATGCCGATGTTCGACGCGCAGCACGCGCGCGCCACCGTCCAGCGCCACCTGCGCGGTCGCATCGGTCGAGGCGTCGTCGACCACCACGATCTCGTACGGCAGGTGCAGCGTGCGCGCCGAATCATGCAGCGCCGCCAGCGTCGCCGCCAGCAGCCGGGCCTCGTCATGCGCGGGAAGCACGAAGGAAATCATGCTGTATCCTGACACAAACCGATGTCGGCATCCTGCGCGGGCGCGGAGGCGGGCGATGATCGAAGCGGCGCGTGGTGTGGCGACGCCACAGCATAACGTCAGTATGTTTCCCTCAAGACATGTTGCCGTAGTCCGACGCCCGGGCCGCCGGTGTCGCCGAGCAAGAAAGCGGCCAGCGGAGTGAAGCGGTCAGTTGCTCTTACAAGGCAGAAGATCGATTGTTGAGCAGAGGCATGTGGCATTCTTCGGCCACGAGCGGATCAGCTCACTCGGCGTCGGGTTGCGCGACTGGCGCGACTGGCGCACGGCATCCGCGGCAGCGGCGCTGGCCTATACCGAGTCCGGTCCCGATCCGCTCCAGCGCCTGCCCGCACTCTTGGCAGACCGGAGCGCCATCGCGCTGCCAGCGCCACATGCGCGTCGTGGCGATGCCGCCGCTGATCACGGCCACCAGCAGCGCCAACGGCGGCAGCCACTTCACCGCCGGCACCCAGCCCTTGAGCGGATCCACGCTGCCGACGATCGAGGTCCACAGCATCAGGACCACCGCGGCCAGCAGGGCGATCCCGGCGGGAAAATAGGCGCGCAACAGGATCATGGCGTAACGATTCATCGCAAGACTCGTGAATGGAACGTGCGGCGAGCGTAGCGTGGCGGCGTTAACCCTGTGTCGGACGTTTCACCGGAACGGCCGGCGCACCGGTCCAGGCTGGTCGCGGCAGGACGTTCACTTTGATACGCGCCGCCCCGCAAGGCGGGGTGGCAGTGGCGGCATATGCCGTCATGGGCCCAAGCGCGCGTGGAGGCTGCATGTTCAGGACCATGGCCGACTATGTGGGACTCGGCATCGATGCGGTGGGCATCGGCATTATCGTGTTTGGGCTGGCTTGGTCGATTTTTCGCTTCGCCACGTCGGGCGGCTCGTTCGAAGGCCGCTACCGGCAGATCCGCCACGACGCCGGGCGCGCGATCCTGCTGGGCCTCGAGTTCCTGGTCGCGGCCGACATCATCCGCACGGTCGCGGTGGAGCCCACCCTGGACAATGTCGCCACGCTGGGGGTGATCGTGCTGATTCGCACTTTCCTCAGCTTCACCCTGGAAGTGGAACTGGAAGGCCGCCTGCCATGGAAGACCCAGGCCGGGCACCGGGCACACATGCCTGAGCAGTAGCGGCAGGAGGAATTTCCCCATTCCTAAGAGCTTCTGACCAATGCTACTGGCTCGATGGCGCAGGGTCCTCGCATAGCGCCGCCATCGATGGACAGGAGGAACCGCTGTTCCGCTTCCGGTCGCATCTTGGCGATCAGGTGCTCGATCCGACGTCGACAAGGCCGCCCACACCACTGCCATCGTGCGGAGAAGGCGGGCAATACCGTCTGCCTCTGATACATGCGTCAACCAACGCGTCTGACCTCACCTCGGTGCCGGGCAAGCTACGCCGCCAGGACCGGGAAATTCGCGATTTCTGCGCGACCGCCTTGATGTGCGTCGCTCAGTGAAAACCAGGAGCCCGCCGCGCTGCAGCGGCCTTTGCCTGTCTTGCACTCCGGCTTGGAGCGCGATGCATCTGCGCTCCATCCGTCGGTAAATATAAGCGTATAAAGCCTTGCCGGAGACGCCGGCTGTTTTCTGCCGGCTTTCAGTCAGTTGAGCGCCGGGCGGAAAGCGGCCTTGATCACGCTCTTGCCCTCGGCCTGGGCCATGACCACCGCGGCGGCCGGCGAAGCCTTCCATTGCTCGTACTCCTCGTCCAGCTGCGCGCGCTCCTGCGCGGTGAACAGCTTGCGCGCCAGCTTGAACATGGTTTTCTCTTCTTCGCTGGCGTGGTGGTCGACCAGCTCGCCCAGCACCTTGGCCGAGCCGGCGAAGGCGGGCGTGTCGACGTTCTGTCCCTTGAGGTCGGGCAGCACGGTCAGCTCGACGGCGCGATGCTCCTGCACGGCCTCGGCATGGGTCTTGAGGCCGTCGCGGTTGGTGCGCTCGGCGAAGGCCGGGTAGAACACCGTTTCTTCCCATTTGGCGTGCGGCGGCAGATTGGCTTCGATCTCGGCCAGCAGATCGGCCCGGCGCTTCTTGGCCCGGTCGGTGGTCCGCTCCATCTCGGCGAACAGCTCGCGCAGCGCGTCGTGTTCGGCTTGCAGGGTCTTGAGGATGTCGCGGGCCATGGGATGCTCCTGGAACGGTGAACCCAGCAAGCCTCCGCGCCACACTGTTGGGACGGCGTGAGGGGCGCGTACGCGAAGCTCGCCACTGCTAACGAACGTCCGCCCCGCCTATCGTCGTCTCAAAAGTTGAGACGCCCGCCCGCTACCCTGCGCGGCGTGAAAATCCTCGACAAGCTCGCCGTGCTCGCCGACGCCGCCAAGTACGACGCCTCGTGCGCGTCCAGCGGCGCGGACAAGCGCAACTCTACCGGCACCGGCGGCATCGGCAGCACCGAGGGCATGGGCATCTGCCATTCGTACACGCCGGACGGGCGCTGCGTGTCGCTGCTGAAGATCCTGCTGACCAACTTCTGCGTCTACGACTGCGTGTACTGCGTCAACCGCGTGTCCAGCAACGTGCGGCGCGCGCGCTTCACTCCGGCCGAGGTGGTGCAGTTGACCCTGGACTTCTACAAGCGCAACTACATCGAGGGCCTGTTCCTCTCCAGCGGCATCATCCGCAGCGGCGACTACACCATGGAGCAGCTGGTGGAAGTGGCGCGCGGCCTGCGCGAGGACCACAAGTTCGCCGGCTACATCCACCTCAAGACCATTCCCGACGCCGCGCCGGAGCTGCTGGCCGCCGCCGGCCGCTACGCCGACCGGCTGAGCATCAACGTCGAACTGCCGACCGAGGAAGGGCTGGCCGCGCTGGCCCCCGAGAAGACCCTGTCCGGCATTCGCGCGGCCATGGGCGAGCTGCGCTGGCGCATCGAGGACGGCAAGCAGGCGCGCAGGGACGCCAAGGGATCGAAGGCCAGGCCGCCGAAGTTCGCCCCGGCCGGGCAGAGCACGCAGATGATCGTGGGCGCGGACGCGGCCAACGACCGCAGCATCCTGCGGGCCAGCGACAACCTCTACGGCAACTACCGCCTGCGCAGGGTGTACTACTCGGCCTTCAGCCCGATCCCCGACGCCTCGGCGCAGCTGCCGCCGCAAGCGCCGCCGCTGCTGCGCGAACACCGCCTGTACCAGGCCGATTGGCTGCTGCGCTTCTACGGCTACGGGGTGGAGGAGATCGCGCCCACGGACAGCGCCAGCGGCATGCTCGACCTGGACATCGATCCCAAGCTGGCGTGGGCGCTGCGCAACCCGGCCGCCTTCCCGGTGGACGTCAACACCGCGCCGCGCGAATCGCTGCTGCGCATCCCCGGCCTGGGGACGCGCAACGTGGCCCGAATCCTGGACTCGCGCCGCCACGGCCGCCTGCGCCTGGGCGATCTGGCGCGCCTGCGCGCGCCGATGCGCAAGCTGCTGCCGTTCGTGCAGACCCTGGACCACCACCCGCGCAAGCGCCTGGACGATCCGGTGCGCCTGCGCGCGCAGCTCGCCCCGGCGCCGCGCCAGGCGGAACTGTTTTGAATGGCAGGCGCGCGTTTCTGTCTGGCGCTTGGCCGTTTTCCCGACCCATGCCGTGCTCCAGGCATTGGCCGCCGCCCGCGAGCCGATGCCGGCATCGCAATGGCCACGCCCTAGCGCCGGCATGTACGCCGCGCGCGTAGACCCGCCCTGGGCACTGGACGCATGGCGCGCGGCCGCGCGCGCCGCCTTGGCCGC
>DATHAV010000089.1:0-3708 GCA_035296505.1 Pseudoxanthomonas sp. | reverse complement strand
CCGTACGGGCGCTTCTGCCTGATGCCCGGCGACGCCAACAAGCGCTACCTGCTGATCGGCACCGGCACCGGGGTCACGCCGTACCGCGCCATGCTGCCGCTGCTGGAAAAGGCGATGGCCGAGCGCGGCGCGGAAGTGGTGCTGCTGTTCGGCGCGCGCACCCCGCAGGAGCTGCTGTACGGCGAGGACTTCTACGCCTTCGCCCAGCGCAATGCGGGTTTCCGCTTCGTACCGTGCTTCTCGCGCCAGCTGCCCGAGCAGCCGCATGCGGACGTGCGGCACGGCTACGTGCAGCAGTTCCTGGGCGAATTCTCGCCCAGCGCCGAGACCGACATCGCCTACCTGTGCGGCAATCCGAACATGGTCGACGCCTGCTTCGAAGCGCTCAAGGCCGAGGGCCTGCCGATCCCGCAGATCCGCCGCGAGAAGTACGTCAGCAGCAAGTAGCCGGCGATTCGTTTGCCGACGCCGCGCGCGCGCCTACGCCCGCGGCGGCAGTACCAGCCAGCCCATGCCGTAGAACAGCATGTACAGGCCCAGGCGCAGGCCGAGCACCAGGATCAGCGCGTACCAGGCCAGGTGCGACAGCGGCACCCAGCGGCCGATGGTCGCGCGCAGCGGCGCCAGCAGCGGCCAGCACACCCAGGTGAAGATCCGATACACCGGATTGCGCACCGGGTCGCCAGGGACCAGCGCGCGCAGCACGCCGCGGCCGATCAGGGTCCACATCGTTACTGCGAGCGCGTACTGCAGCAGCGTGTAGAGGGTCAGCATGCGGCGATTCCATCGGCTTCAAAAAGGACGCCGGTGCGGATGCACCGGCGCCGGGTGGTGCGCAGGCGCGCTGCGGGTAGCGCCGCCTGCCTCAAGCCTTGGTCAAGTTGGGATAGCGCAGGTCCTCGACCATGTCCTTGATCTCCTGCGACGGCTCCTTGGTCATCAGGCTGACGATGACGATGGTCAGGAAGCCCAGCGGGATGCCGAAGATGCCGGCCGACACGTCCTTGATCCCGAACCAGGGCGCCATGCCGAGGAACTTGACGTTGACCAGATAGAACACCGTCACCGCGAAGCCCACGATCATGCCGGCCACCGCGCCCGGCCGGTTGGCCCGTTTCCAGAAGATCCCCAGGGTGAGCGCCGGGAAGAAACTGGCCCCGGCGATGGAGAACGCCCAGGCCACGATCGACAGGATCGTCGCCGGCGCATGCGAGGCGGCGTAGGCGGCGATCGCGGCGACACCCAGCAGCAGGATGCGGGCCACCGCCAGGCGCTTGCGGGCGCTGGCGTTGGGGTTGACCATCTTGTAGTACATGTCGTGCGACAGCGCGTTGGAGATGGTCAGCAGCAGGCCATCGGCGGTGGACAGCGCGGCCGCCAGGCCGCCTGCGGCCACCAGGCCGGCGATGACGTAAGGCAGGCCGGCGATCTCCGGCGTGGCCAGCACGACGGCGTCGGCATTGAGCACCAGTTCGGCGAGCTGCAGGATGCCGTCGCCGTTGCCGCTGGCGGTGCAGCCCTTGACGGTCTCCGCGGCGGTGGGCGAATCGCAGATCGATACCAGGCCCACTTGGGTCCAGGAGGCTACCCAGTCCGGCAGGCGGGCGATCGACTGGCCGATCACGTTCATGTACACCTCCAGCTTGGCGAACGCCGCGTAGGCCGGCGCCGTGAAGTACAGCAGGAAGATGAAGAACAGCGACCACCCCACCGACTTGCGGGCTTCGCGCACGCTGGGCGTGGTGAAGAAGCGCATGAGGATGTGCGGCAGGGCGGCGGTGCCGACCATCAGGCAGAACGTGAGGGCGATGAAGTTCACCCGGTCGTTGACCACGAACGGGGAAACGTGCCGCTGGGCCACGACCATCTGCTCTTCCAGCTCGCCGATCCGCTGCAGCACCTCGCCGTAGGCCAGCTGCGGCACCGGGTTGCCGGTGACCTTCAGCGACAGCCACACCACCGGTACCAGGTAGGCGATGATCAGGATGATGTATTGGGCCACCTGGGTCCAGGTCACCGCGCGCATGCCGCCCATCAGCGAGCACACCAGCACGCCGACCAGGCCGACCCACACGCCGGTGGCCAGATCGATGCCCAGGAACCGGCTGGTGATGATGCCGGCGCCGTAGAGCTGGGCGATGACGTAAGTGAAGCTGGCGGTGATCGCGCAGACGATGCCGATGGTCCGCGGCAGGTTGCCGCCGTAGCGGGCGCCGAGGAAGTCGGGGATCGTGTACTGGCCGAACTTGCGCAGATAGGGCGCCAGGAACAGCGCCACCAGCACGTAGCCGCCGGTCCAGCCCATCACGAACGCCAGGCCGTCGTAGCCCTGCGCGTACAGGGTGCCGGCCATGCCGATGAAGCTGGCCGCCGACATCCAGTCCGCACCCACCGCCATGCCGTTGAACAGCGCCGGCACCTTGCGGCCGGCGACGTAGTACTCGTCGGTCTCCGCGGTGCGGCTCATGATGCCGATCATCGCGTACAGGCCGATGGTGGCGGCCATGAACACGTAGCCGATCCAGGCATCGGGCAGCCCCAGCTGCTCGGCGATCGCGAGCACGATCACGAAGGCCAGGAAGCCCCCCGTGTACATGCCGTAGATCCTGGGCAGCCGGCTGGTGAAATCTGCTTTCGCGGTCGCCATCCTTCAGTCCTCCTCGGCCACGCCGAACTCGCGATCCAGCCGGTTCATGTACCGGGCGTAGAACACGATCAGGCCGACATAGACGATCAACGAACCCTGGGCCCCCATGTAGAAGGCGAACGGAAAGCCCAGGAACGTGAACTGGTTCAGCGGTACCGCGAACCAGGACACCACATAGGTGACCACGAACCAGACGGCAAGCAGTGCCGCCGTCAGGCGCAGCGTGCGCCGCCAGTACTCCTGCCGCCGCAAGACGGTGCTATCGGGAATGTTCATCGGTGTCCCCCTTTGGATTAGAAGCCGTATTCGACGTGGGTGTGCAGGCGGGTGAGGTCGCCTTGGCGATTGTCTGCGAGGAACCGCTGCCCGTAAATCAGCCCGGCGTCGGCGCCGAGCTCGGGAAACGGCGAATGGATCAGGTTGGCGATGAGGTTGGGCAAGACGTTTTCCCCGAAGTCGGGGCGCGCGTCGGTCCGGAATCCCGCAATGGCGGTTGGGCAAACACCAGGCCGGGTGCCGCCGGAGCGACCAACGGCACGGTAGCCACGGCCGCGCGCCGGTGGTGCCAAGGATATGCGCATAACCGCTTGCGTAATTGCTGCAGAAAGCCGCGCCGGCCTGCAATCTGAATCCAGCCGCGCCGCCCGGTAAGAGCGGGCTGCACAGGCTTTGCCGGCCGTCCGCAGGCAGGAGCGCCGGTATCCGGCAGCCTCGCTCACGCGCGGGTCTTCGGCGCGCCGCGCTCGGCGCCCTGCAGCGCGAGCCAGCATAGTGCCGCCGTCGCGGCATCGCCCAGGGCGGTGTGCCTCGCCAGCACAGGCACCCCCAGCGCGTCGGCGATATGGCGAAAATCGAGGTTGGGCGGAACCTCGGGCCGCGCGCGGCGCTCCCGCGCGGCGAACGCATTGGCGAGTTCGACCCGGGGATTGGGAAGGGCGAACCCGGTGATGGCCGTCACATGCGGGGCCAGCATCGCGAGGTCGAACGCCAGGTGGTAGCCGAGCAGCCGGCGGGGGCCCAGCCAGAGGAGGAATTGGCGTACCGCAGGCGTGACCGACATG
>DATHAV010000088.1:0-6609 GCA_035296505.1 Pseudoxanthomonas sp. | reverse complement strand
GCGCTCATCGATGCGTCGCCTCTGTCGAACACGTAGCCGCGCCGGCACGGCGGAATTTCCAATCCTGTGGCGTTATCCAAGGAAATCCCGATGGCATGCAGTGCAGCCATCATTGATTTTTTCCACTGCCGCCCGAGCGCCAGGACAGGCAAGTGACGTCGACGGCGATACGCCGTCGAGCGCCGCGCGCATGGCGCCCGCGTGCTCGGCGAAACGCGGATCGTCCCGAAGCCATGGGAACGTCGGCTCCAGGTCGTCGGCCAGCGCCCGCAATGTCCGCACGTGAGGGAGGACGTCGGCGGGCGCGCAGCGGTCGGCCTCCACCTTCGCTTGAAGCTGCGCCACGTGCGCGGCCATGACCTGCATCGTGGCGGTCGGAAAACGGTGTTCCCAGGTCTTGCGGGCGTCCAGCGCGCGCAGCGTGACCACCACTGCAACCATCCCGGCGAACAAACCGATCAGGAACACGAAGAAGTAGCGGGCGGCAGGAGAAGGAGTGTGCGGCGGACGGGCCATGCTTGATTCCGGCGATGACGGCTGGATCCGATGGTAGACGATGGCAACCCGGGCGCCACGACTACAATGCGCGCATGGAACAGGAACTGCGGGAACGTTTTGCGGGCATCGACCGGCTCTACGGCAGCGGCACGGTGGAGAGGCATGCGCGCAGCCGGGTGGCGGTGGTCGGCATGGGCGGCGTCGGCTCCTGGGCGGTCGAGGCGCTCGCGCGCTCCGGAGTCGGCCACCTGACCCTGATCGACGCCGACGACCTGTGCCTGTCCAACACCAACCGGCAGCTGCCCGCGATCGAGGGCCACTACGGACGCAACAAGTCCCAGGTCATGTCCGAGCGCTGCCGCGCGATCAATCCTCTGATCGACGCCGAGGTGGTGCCGGAGTTCCTGACCCCGGGCAACCTGGAGCCGCTGCTGGACCGAGGCTTCGACCTGGTGCTGGACGCCTGCGACAGTTTCCGCACCAAGGTCGAGATGATCGCGTGGTGCCGCAGGCGCAAGCTGCCGATCGTCGTTTCCGGCTCCGCCGGCGGGCGCACCGACCCCACCCGGATCCGCGTGCGCGACCTGTCGCGCACCGAGCACGACGCGCTGCTGGCGCTGATCCGCAAGAAGCTGCGGGCGGAATTCAACTTTCCGAAGAATCCCGGCCGCTACTTCGGCGTGCAGGCCGTGTATTCGCTGGAGAACGTCAAGTACCCCCAGCCCGACGGCAGCGTGTGCGGACTGCGACCGCGGCTGGGCGCGGATGCATCGCTGAAGCTGGACTGTGGCGCCGGCCTGGGCGCGGCGACGCATATCACTGGCGCGTTCGCATTCGCCATGGTCGGCAAGGCGCTGGAGTTTCTGGCGAAACCATCCCGCACCGAGGCAGGTCCCGGCTGAGGCGGCGCGCCTGCCGACGCGGCAGTGGTGGCCTTGCTACCGCGCCGGCAGCTTGAACAGGCGTTCCGCATTGGCGGTAGTGGCGGCGGCCACCTCGGCGAAGCTCATGCCGCGCAAGCCGGCGATGGTCTCGCAGACCCGCACCAGCCGGGCCGGCTCGTTGCGCTCACCACGGTGATCGGCGTCGGGCTGGTCGGGCGCATCGGTTTCCAGCAGCAGTTGCCCGATGGGCAGCCCGGACACCAGCGCACGCAGGCGCCTGGCGCGCGGGTAGGTGACCGGACCGCCGATGCCGACCATGAAGCCCAGCTTCCACAGTTGCGCGGCCTGCTCGGCGCTGCCGGCAAAGCTGTGCACCACGCCGCCCGGCGGAGCGATCCTGCGGATGGCCTGGATCACCGCATCCACGGCGCGCCGTGCGTGGACGATCACCGGCAGGCCGAAGTCCCGGGCCAGCGCCAGCTGCCTTTCGAAGTACACGCGCTGGGCCTCGGCATCCAGGCCTTCGACATGGAAATCCAGGCCGCATTCGCCCACCGCCACCGGACCCTCGCGGCCGATCCAGTCACCGAGGTCCTGCAGGTGCCGGGGGCGATGCGAATCCAGGAACATCGGATGCAGCCCGTACGCGGCGAACAAACCGGCGTCGGTGCTGCAGATATCGCGCAGCCGCGGCCAGGAGCCCGCAGCGATCGCCGGGACGACCTGCCGGAGGACGCCGACGGCCTGCGCACGTGCCAGAACCTGCTCGCGGTCCGGGTCGAACTCGGCGACGTCGAGGTGGCAGTGGGTGTCGACCAGCATCGGCGGTCAGCGGCGCATGGTTTTGTCCGCCGCGTCGATCGCGGCAGGTCCTTTGCGGGTCTTCCAGTTGGCCAACAGCAACGTGCCCAGGCCCAGGAGGATCTCGTCCAGGAGCGGAACGGGGTCGACGCCCGGCGGGATCAGGACACTGATCGCGAACAGGAGAGCGGTCAGCTTGAACAGCGTGGGGTACCGCAGCTTGCGGGCCCACGCCAGCAGCGGCAGCAACAGGGGATTTGCCATGGCGGACTCCGTAGGCGCGTATGGATCGCACGCTAGCACGCGGCCGCGGAACGAGCGGTGCTTGCGCGGCGCAATCCAGGGGCGGCAGCCTTGTCGTTCGGCGATACCGTTGGAATCGCGCATCGGAAGCGGACTCGTTGCTCCTGGCTCTCGAGGCGCGACGGGGTTACGGCATCGTGCCGCAGCGCAATACAATGCCGGGTCGCTCCACACCGGTTCCGCCCATGGCCCTGCATCCGTACGATCTGTTCGACGTCCGTTCCCTGCTCAGCGAGGAGGAACGTGCGGTGCAGGACACCGTGGCCCGCTTCACCGACGAACGCGTGCGGCCGATCATCGGCGACGCCTTCGACCAGGGGCGGTTTCCGAAGGAGCTGGTGCCCGAAATCGCCGCGCTGGGCCTGCTCGGCTCCTCGCTGCCCGAGCAGTACGGCGGTGGCGGCCTCAATTCGGTCAGCTACGGCCTGATCTGCCAGGAGCTCGAACGGGGCGATTCGGGCATCCGCAGCTTCGTCAGCGTGCAGTCCTCGCTGTGCATGTATCCGATCTACGCCTACGGAACCGAGGAGCAGCGCATGCGCTGGCTGCCGGACATGGCCGCGGGCGAGGTCATCGGCTGCTTCGGCCTGACCGAGCCGCACGGCGGCTCGGACCCCGGCAACATGAAGACCCACGCCAAGCGCGACGGCGGCGACTGGATCCTCAACGGCGCCAAGATGTGGATCACCAACGGCAACCTCGCCGATATCGCCATCGTCTGGGCCCAGACCGGAGACGGCATCCAGGGCTTCATCGTGGAGAAGGAATTTCCCGGCTTCAAGGCGCAGGAAATCCACAAGAAGATGAGCCTGCGGGCGTCGGTCACCTCCTCGCTGTTCTTCGACGACGTGCGCGTGCCGGAGGTCAACCGCCTGCCCAACGTGAAAGGCCTGAAGGGTCCGCTGGGGTGCCTGACCCAGGCCCGCTACGGCATCACCTGGGGCCCGATCGGCGCCGCGATCGCCTGCCTGGACGAGGCCCTGCACTACACCAGGGAGCGGATCATCTTCGACCGTCCCGTCGCCGGCACGCAGAGCGCGCAGATCAAGCTGGCCGACATGGCGCGCCGCATCACCCTGGCGCAGCTGCTGTCGCTGCAGCTGGGGCGGCTCAAGGACGCCGGCGGCATGCAGCCGCAGCAGGTGTCGCTGGCCAAGTGGAACAACTGCCGGATGGCCATCGACATCGCCCGCGAGTGCCGCGATTTGCTGGGCGGCGCCGGCATCACCACCGAGCACGCGGCGATCCGCCACGCCCTCAACCTGGAGTCGGTGATCACCTACGAGGGCACCGAGACCGTGCACCAACTGGTGATCGGGCGCGAGCTGACCGGGATCAACGCGTTCTGATTGTTTAGCCGCCTTTTCCGCTCCAGAGAATTGGCGCCCGGCGCAGGATTAGGGTGAGGAACTCCGATCGTGGCAAAACGGCCTGCACTTCGAGCTTCGATGCCCTCATACCCAACAGCCCTTCCTCCAGCAGCTTCTCCCGGCAGGGAATTGAGGAAAGTGCCATGAGCATCTTCGATCTGGAACTCGAAACCGAACGCCTGCTCCTGCGCCCGCCGCAGGCGCAGGACTTCGAACCGTGGGCGGCGTTCGTCGCCGACGAGGAAGCGGCCCGGCACATCGGCGGCGTGCAGCCGCGGCCGGTGGCCTGGCGCAGCTTCGCCGCGATGATCGGGGTCTGGCATCTGCAGGGATTCGGGTTCTTTTCGGTGATCGAGAAGGCGACCGGGCAGTGGGTCGGGCGGCTGGGCCCGTGGCAGCCGGAAGGCTGGCCCGGCACCGAAATCGGCTGGAGCATCGCGCGCGAGCACTGGGGCCGGGGATTCGCGCCCGAAGGCGCGGCCGCCGCCGCCCAATGGGCCTTCGACACCCTGGGCTGGACCGAGATGATCCATACCATCGCCGAGGGCAACGAAAACTCCAAGGCGGTGGCGCGCAAGCTGGGTTCGGACTTCCTGCGCATGGGGCGTCTGCCGGCACCGCACGATGCCGACCCGGTCGAGGTCTGGGGGCAGTCGCGCGAGCAGTGGACGGCGCGGAGCCGCCGATGATCACGCTGTACGGCATGTCGGTATCGGGCAACTGCCACAAGCCGCGCCTGCTGCTGGAACAGCTGGGCCGCGAGTACCGCTGGATCGAGATCGACAGCGCCCGCGGCGGCGCCCGTACGGCCCACTACCTGGCGAAGAATCCGAACGGCAAGGTGCCCATGCTGGAGCTGGACGACGGCCGGGTGCTGGTCGAATCCAATGCGATCCTCTGCTACCTCGCCAGCGGCACCGCCTTCCTGCCCGAGGAGCCTTGGCAGCGCGCGCAGGCGCTCAGCTGGATGTTCTTCGAGCAGTACTACAGCCGCGAGCCGTATGTCGCGGTCGCCCGTTTCATCCGCGGCTGGACACCGGTCGATTCGCCGCGCCGAGACGAACTGCCGCGCCTGCTCGAGCGCGGGAACCAGGCGCTGGCGGTCATGGAGCGGCACCTGCAGTCGGCGAGCTGGTTCACCGGCGAGCGCTACGGCGTGGCCGACATCGCGCTGTTCGCCTATACCGGCTGCGCGGCGCAGGGCGGATTCGAGCTTTCCGGGTTCCCCGCGGTGGCCGATTGGCTGGCGCGGGTGCGCGCCACCTCCGGTTTCGACGAAATGCCCGCCGTCGACGCCGATGTCGCTGCGCGCTTGGCCCACTCCTGACTCCTGCACGCCATGTCCAGCCAGCCCATTCCAGCGCGCATGCGCGGCCTCAACCGCGCGGAGATCTGCGACCAGAACTTCATCGAATTCGTGCGCGACTGGAGTGGCGTTGTACGCGCGGCGCCCGCGCCCGATCATGCAGTCCTGCCGGGCAGCATGCTCGACGCCCATGGGTTCATGGAGCTGTTCGAATCGCAGCTGATCTCCCGGCACCTGGACCTGATGGCCCGCGTACTGCGGGTGCAGAACAAGGTTTTCTACACCATCGGCAGCTCCGGCCACGAGGGCAACGCGATGGTCGCGCGGCTGACGCGGCACACCGACCCCGCGTTCCTCCACTACCGCTCCGGCGCGTTCATGGCCGAGCGCTTCCGCAAGCTGCCCGGCGCCGACGGACAGCCGTGCGACCCGGTGATGGATTCGGCCCTGTCGTTCGCCGCCAGCGCCGAGGATCCGGCGTCCGGCGGACGGCACAAAGTTTGGGGCAGCAAACCGCTGTGGGTGTTGCCGCAGACTTCGACCATCGCCTCGCACCTGCCCAAGGCGCTGGGAACCGCCTTGGCGATCGAACAGGCGCGGCGCATCGGCCACGCGCTGCCGATTCCGGCCGACAGCATCGCCATCTGTTCCTTCGGCGACGCCTCCAGCAACCACGCCACCGCGCAGACCGCGTTCAATGCCGCGGCCTGGACCGCGTACCAGAAGCTGCCGGCGCCGGTGCTGTTCGTGTGCGAGGACAACGGCATCGGCATCTCGGTGAAGACGCCGGGCGGCTGGATCGAGCGCAACTTCTCCGGCCGCGCCGACCTCGATTACTTCCATGCCGACGGGCTCGACCTGGCCGCGGGCTACGGCCAGGTGCAGGCCGCGGTCGAACACTGCCGGCGCACGCGGCGCCCGACGTTCCTGCACCTGCGCACCACCCGGATCATGGGCCACGCCGGCACCGACTTCGAGATCGAATGGCGGCCGATCGAGGAGCTGGTGGCGGTGGAGGCGGGAGATCCGCTGCTGCGCAGCGCGCGCATCGCGCTCGAGTCGGGCCTGACGACGGCCGACGGGCTGCTGGCGCTCTACGAACGCATCCGCACGCGCTGCTTCGCCGCCGCGGAGGAGGCCGACCGGCGCCCCAAGATCGCTTCGCTGGAGCAGGTGATCGCGCCGCTTGCGCCATATTCGCCGGATGCGGTGGCGGCCGAAGCCGCGCGCGCGCCGGATCAGCTAAAGCGCCTGGCCGTGTTCGGTGGCGAGGACAAGCTGCCGGAGAAACTGCCGCCGCGGCACCTCGCCATCCAGATCAACAACGCGCTCCACGACCTGTTCTGCAAGTACCCCGAAGCCCTGCTGTTCGGCGAGGACGTGGCGCAGAAGGGCGGCGTCTATACGGTGACCAAGGGCCTGCACAAGGCGTTCAAGAACAGCCGCG
>DATHAV010000087.1:0-1927 GCA_035296505.1 Pseudoxanthomonas sp. | reverse complement strand
GGGCCTGGGGATCGAAAAGATGGCGCAGCGCGCGCGGCTGACGCTGGTCGATGCGCGCATGCTCGGCCAGGACCAGCGGCTGCTTTTCCGGCCCGCCTCGGCCACGGCGGCGGGACGATGAGCGCGTTCAAGGACCATTTTTCGCAGGTGGCCGGCGCCTACGCGAGCTGGCGCCCCACCTATCCCGACGCGCTGTTCGACGCCATCGGCGAAGCCGTCCCGCCCGCGGCACGCGTGTGGGAGCCCGGCTGCGGCAGCGGCCAGGCCACGCGCGCGCTGGCCGCGCGCCATGCGCACGTGTTCGCCACCGATCCCAGCGCCGCCCAGATCGAACGGCACTGGGCGCGCGCGCAGCCGCAGGGCAATGTCGAGCTTGCGGTGGAGCCGGCCGAACGCACGTCGCTGACCGACCGCAGCATCAATCTGGTCGCGGTCGCCCAGGCGCTGCACTGGTTCGACCGCAAACGCTTCTTCGGCGAGTGCGCGCGCGTGCTCCGGCCCGGCGGCGTGCTGGCGGCGTGGACCTACCAGGACATGCGGTTCGACGCCGATCTGGAGCCGGCCGCGGATGCGTTCCGGCGCCGGATCGAACCGTACTGGCCGCCGGAGCGTGCGCAGGTGGACACCGGCTACGCGGACTATGCGTGGCCGTTCGCGGCGCTGCCGGCGCCGAGGCTGTGGCTCACGGCGCACTGGACGCTGCCGCAGCTGCTGGGCTACCTCGGCAGCCTTTCGGCCAGCGCCCGCTGCCGCGCCGCTACCGGCGGCGATCCGGTGGCCGCCCACGCCGACGAACTGCGGGCCGCCTGGGGCCAGGCGGAACGCACGCGCACCCTGCGCTGGCCGCTGATCCTGCACCTGCGCCAGAGCGCGTAGGACTGACAACTCCACCGCATCGGAACGCTCGCGGCGCCGGCAGGCGCCAGGGCGGGCGCATGGGCAGGCGATGCTAGAATCCGCGCGCCGGTTCGCCGGCACACAGCGTCTTCAGGGCGGGGCGGAACTCCCCACCGGCGGTAGGTCCGAAGCGGTTGCAGCGCCGACGACGAGCCCGCGAGCGCCTCGGACTTCGTGCCCGAGGGTCAGCAGATCCGGTCCGATGCCGGAGCCGACGGTCACAGTCCGGATGAAAGAAGACGGTTGCGCGCGGCCTTAGCGTTGCGTGCCGTCTTGCGCCCTGGGATGTTCTTTCCGGCTCAACCGCGGGAAACGTTTCATGTCCATGCGTTTCATGCCCATGCCGATGCCGCCGCACCCGGCTTCTCGCCTGCGTGCCGCGGCGGGAGCGCGCTGATGTTCACCGGGATCGTCGAGGGCGTCGGGCGCTTGCATTCGAGTGAGCCGCGCGGCGGCGACGCGCGCCTGCGCGTCGAGGTCGGCTCGCTGCCCTTCGACGACGTGCGCCTGGGCGAAAGCATCGCCGTCAACGGCGTGTGCCTGACCGTGGTGGAGTTCGACGCCGGCGGCTTCCAGGCCGACGCTTCCAACGAAACGCTGGCGCTGACCACGCTGGGCGGGCTGAAGCCCGGCGTCGCCCTGAACCTCGAACGCGCGATGCGCCCCGGCGACCGGCTCGGCGGGCACCTGGTCAGCGGCCATGTCGATGGGGTGGGCACGGTGGAAAGCATCCGCGCCGATGCGCGCGCGCAGCGCTGGCGGTTCGCCCCGCCGCCGGCGCTGCTGCGCTACATCGCCAGGAAGGGTTCGATCTGCGTCGATGGCGTCAGCCTCACCGTCAACGACGCCGACGCCGCCGGGTTCGAGGTGGCGCTGATCCCGCACACAGTCTCCCGCACCGCCTTCGCCGCTACCGCCGTCGGCGATGCGGTCAACCTGGAGATCGACCTGGTCGCGCGCTATGTCGAGCGCCTGCTGGCCGCCCGCGCCCAGGGAGACGCCGCATGACGTTCGCGCCGATTCCCGAGCT
>DATHAV010000086.1:0-5767 GCA_035296505.1 Pseudoxanthomonas sp. | reverse complement strand
ACCAGACCTGCTTCTGGCCGATGCAGACGTGGCGTTCGTTGCGGCGCACGGCACGGGGTGGCAGGCGGTAGCGGAGCCAGCCGGGAGTGGCGCCCAGGACCTCGACATGCTCGGGCAGCAGGCCGGTTTCCTCGCGCAGTTCGCGGTACATGGCCTCGACGGGGGTCTCATCGGTGTTCATCCCGCCCTGCGGGAACTGCCAGCCGTCCCGGCGCACCCGACGCGCCCAGAACACCCGGCCGTCCGGGCGCATCAACACTATGCCGACGTTGGGTCGGTAGCCGTCCGGATCGATCACGATGCGGACTCCTAAAATCTGATGACCTCGACTGTGCCACGGCGGCGCGGATGTCTCAAGCGACCGCCGCCGCATTGACAGCAGGGGCCGGGCCGGGAAAAATACGCGGTCCCACGAATGGCTATGTAGCTCAGCCGGTTAGAGCACAGCACTCATAATGCTGGGGTCGGTGGTTCGAGTCCACCCATAGCCACCACGGACCTGAAAACCCTGCAGAGAATGCAGGGCTTTGCTTTTCAGCATCGCTCGACGGGAAGCCGTAGGAGCCGAAGCCCTTGATCTGCTCGAAGAGCTGGTCAATGAATTCGGACGAATAGCCTTTTCCATCATCTCGCAGATGCGCAGGGGATGCGGCTACATATCGCCGCCCCGCGCCCCACGCCGCCATCGAACGCGCAGGCCATTGCTTGTGGGGGCGTATAGCGTGCAGGAGGTTCCATGCGTGGCTCGAAAGCCCGCACATGCTCCCTGGACCGCCGCTATCGCAGCGCAGTCGAAGCCGGATTCGCCGCAGCTCGAGGCGCTGTCCGCGTCCGATAGATTCAATCCGGAGCCGCCGGCTGTTCCCAGGCGGGCGTGGTGCAGCCAGGCGTCAGTGCACTTGCCGGCACCAGCACCCACGACTTCCGGTTCGACCGCCCGATGGGCACGCTGCGGCTGCGGTCCACGCAGGGGCCGACCGCTTCGTCCAGCACGAACAGCCAGCGGTGCCGCGGTCGCGCCAGCAGCCACGGCGAGGCGTCGTTCCACTGCGCGTGCCAGGGGCGCTTGAACCCGAAGTCGGTCACCGGCCGGTCGCTCTGCAGCATGTTCTGCTCGCGCCAGGCGACCATGCCCAGCTCCGCCCGCGGTCCGATTCGCTGCGCCACGCGCTGCATCAGTTCACGCGATGAGCTGTCGGCGTCGAGGGTGGGCGCAAGGCCCACGCCGTAGGCGACCCAGATGGCCACGGTGGCCAGCACCACGGCGGAACCGATGCGACGCGGCCGCGCCCACGGCACCGTCGCCAGGATCGCCAGTCCCAGCCCCAGCAGCCAGAGGAGGAAGGCCTGCAGCGTCGCTGGGTCGATGTCGCGCTGGGCGGCCAGCGTGTGCGCCCACGGGCTCCAGCCGGCGAGAGCGGCCAGGGGAAACAGGCAGGCGGCCAGGCCGAGGCACAGCAGGTAGCCGCACAGGACCCGGCGCACGCCCGCGCGCCGCAGCAGTCCCGGCAGCAGCGGGGCCGCCGCCACGCACAGCGCCGGCAGCATCGGGAAGATGTACACCTCGCGCTTGCCGGGGCTGAGGCTGAAGAACAGCAGCACCAGCGCGCTCCATCCCAGCAGCAGCCACAGTCGCGGATCGATCCGGCGCAGGCGCCGCCGCCATGCCGGCAGCAGCCAAGGCAGCAGCAGCGCGCCCGGCAGCCACAGCGTGGCGATCACCTGCAGGTAGTACCAGACCGGCTGCACGTGGTGCCAGGCATCGGCATAGCGCGTGCCGGTCTGCTTGAACAGCAGCTCGCGGGCGTACTGCCGCAGCGCCGGATCCTGGCTTTGCCACACCGTCGCCAGCATCGGTGCGAGCCAGACTGCGGTACCGGCGGCAAAGGCCGCGATCGCCAGCGCCCATCGCCAGCCGTGGCCCCGCTGCAGCGGTAGAAAGGCACGCGGCGACCATCGTAGCGCCAGCCACGGCACCAGCACCAGCACCGGAAGGAAACCCACGCCCTTGGTCACCGTGCCCAGACCCGCGGCGAACATCCCCAGCCACAGCATCCGCCAGTCCGGGCCCTGCAGCAGATGCCTGAGCAGCGCCCACAGCGACAGCGTGGTCATGGCCACCAGCACCATGTCGATCTGGCCGCGCTTGGCCTGCAGTCCGAACTGCAGGCACACGAACAGCGCCGCCACCGCGTAGTCCCCCATCCGCCGGTGCCACAGGCGGCGCGCGAGGTCCCAGGTCAAGGCCAGCGTCAGCAGCGAGGCCAGCAGCGAAGGCAGCAGGAATGCGACCTCCCAATCGCCGAGGATCCGGTAGGACGCCGCCTGCAGCCACATGAACACCGGCGGCTTCTCCGGGTACAGCTCGCTGCCGCGGTGCGGGAATAGCCACTGGCCCGACTGCACCATGTCGCGCGCCGCGAGCACGAAGCGCGGCTCGTCCGGCGGCGAGGGATCGCGCATGCCCAGCCCGGCGCACAGGCTGAAGATCGCGAGTACGGCGAGCACGAGGCCGCGCAGCGATCGCAGCGGCAGTGCCCGGGACCGGTGCGGCGGGCGCATCAGGCGCGGGATTTGTCGCGACGCCATCCGCGATGCTCGATGTCCAGGTAAAGACTGTAGAGCGCACTGAAGGCGGGGAACAGGTTCTGCAGCACGCCCACCGCATCCTGCTTGGCCGAGAACAGGAAGTAGCTCAGCGTCATCAGGCTGCCGACGATGCTCATGTACCAGAACAGCCGCGGGATCACCGGCCTGCGCGCGCGGCGCGAGGCAGCGAACTGCACCAACCAGCGGGCGCCGAACATCAACGCCCCGGTCAGGCCGATCAGCTTCCACGGCGTCATGTGCAGGCCGGTCCACGCCAGCCAGGTCAGCTCCTGGTTCATGGGCGGCCGCCTGGGCCGCTCATAGCTCCTGCACCACCGGGCGGTGGCTGCGCCGGATCAGCCAGGCCACGCCGCGCAGGTCGCGCAGCCCCACCAGCGCGCGCTCCAGGTTGCGGTATTTGGACACGCCGGCCGTGCGCGGGCGATGGCGCACCGGGATGCTCATCGTCTTCCAGCCGGCGCGCTGCATCAGCGCGGGCAGGTAGCGGTGCATGTGGTCGAAGTACGGCAGATCCAGGAATGCGGCGCGTTCGAACAGCTTGATGCCGCAGCCGGTGTCGGGGGTGTCGTCGCGCAGCATCCTGGCGCGGATCGCATTGGCCCAGCGCGACGCCCAGCGCTTGCTCGCGCTGTCGCGGCGCTGCACCCGCCAGCCGGCGAACAGGCGCATGTCCGGCGTCGCGCGATCGCGCTCCTGCAGCAGCCTGGGGAGGTCGGACGGATCGTTCTGGCCATCGCCGTCCAGGGTACACACCCACCGCGCCCGCGCCGCCTTGACCCCGGTGCGGATGGCCGCGCTCTGGCCGCTGCGCTGGAGATGGCGCAGCACGCGCAGCTCCGGATAGTCCGGCTTCAATCCACCCAGCACCTGGAGAGTGTCGTCCTCGGACGCATCGTCCACGTACAGCGCTTCGAACCGCACGAGTCCGCGCAGGGCGACCGCGATCTCTTCCAGCAGGCTGCCGACGTTGTCGCGTTCGTTGAACACGGGCACCACCACCGACACTTCGGGAGGCGCGATGGTGGGCGCGGCACTCGGTGCGGAACTGTCGGTTTCGGACATGGGCGATGCGGCTCGATGGATCGGCGTCGATACGCCGGCGCCGCCGCGGCAACCACGCCAGCGTCAGCAGCGTGCAATTATGACTGTCGGGAACATGTCGAAGGAAGGTGATCGAGATTTAACGGACGGTCTGTCCAAAGTGCATCCTGCGCTGTCACCTTCTTCCCAAGGACTTCCGGATGCGTCTGCTGGCAGTCGAAGACGATCGCAGCCTGGCCGGCAGCCTGTTCGACCACTTCGAGGCCCGCGGCCATGCCCTAAGCGCGCGCTCCGCCTCGGACGGCGCTGCGCACCGGCGCCGCAACCCGCTCAGCGGCCATTGCGGCGCTGCAGGCATGGATCGGTTACAGTACGCACCGTCTGCAAGCGGCCGTCCGTTTCCCTTCGGGTCTGCCGGCGCTCCTCGGGTGCATGCCACGCATGTGACCCCAAGCGCCCGCGCCCACTCCGACGCCATTCGCCTTGCAGGTACGGCCCCGCCGCTTTGGCGCCGGCCGCATCCATTTCTCGCAGCGCGGTTCATCGGGAACGCTTCGGGCGATACCTCGATCCTCACCAGCCATCCGCCGTCCGCTCTCGCGTGGACGCCACCGGCCATTTCGATCGGAATACTGGAGCTTCCTCGAATGTCTTTTGAAAACCTCGGGCTTTCGCCCTTCCTGCTGCGTGCCCTGAAAGAACAGGGTTACGACACTCCCACGCCGATCCAGACCCAGGCCATTCCGCTGGCCCTGGCCGGCCACGACCTGATGGCCGGCGCGCAGACCGGCACCGGCAAGACCGCCGCCTTCGGCCTGCCGCTGATCCAGCACCTGGGCACCTCGCCGCAGGCGGTCAACGGCCCGCGCAAGCCGCGCGCGCTGATCCTGGCGCCGACCCGCGAGCTGGCCGTGCAGGTGCACGACAGCCTGCGCGACTACGGCAAGTACCTGCGCATTCCCAGCACCAACATCTACGGCGGCGCCGGCATGGGCCCGCAGCAGGACGCGCTGCGTCGCGGGGTGGATCTGATCGTGGCCACCCCGGGCCGCCTGATCGACCATATGGACCGTCGCAACGTCGACCTGTCGGGCATCGAGATCCTGGTGCTGGACGAGGCCGATAGGATGCTCAACATGGGTTTCCTGCCGGCGATCAAGCGCATCCTGGCCAAGCTGCCCAAGCAGAACCGGCAGACGCTGCTGTTCTCGGCGACCTTCGCCGACAGCATCAAGCAGCTGGCGCTGGAGTTCATGCACGAGCCCAGGCAGATCCAGGTCACGCCCAGCAACACCGTGGTGGACACCATCAGCCACCGCGTGCACCCGGTCGACGGCACCCGCAAGCGCGAGCTGCTGCTGCACCTCCTGGCCCAGGACTCGCGCAAGCAGACGCTGGTGTTCGGCCGCACCAAGCACGGCTGCGACAAGCTGACCAAGTACCTGGAGCAGTCCGGGATCAAGACCGCGGCGATCCACGGCAACAAGAGCCAGGGCGCGCGCCTGCGGGCGCTCAAGGACTTCAAGGCCGGCCGCGTCGACGTGCTGGTGGCGACCGACATCGCCGCGCGCGGCATCGACATCGACCAGCTGCCGATGGTGATCAACTTCGACCTGCCGATGGTGGCCGAGGACTACGTGCACCGCATCGGCCGCACCGGCCGCAACGGCTCCCAGGGCGAGGCGATCTCGCTGGTGGCGCAGGACGAAGCCAAGCTGCTGCGCGCGATCACCCGCATGCTCAAGCGCGAGGTGGAAATCCGCGACGTGCCGGGCTTCGAGCCGACGCGTCCGATCCGCTGGGGCAACGACAACCCGCCGAACGAGCGTCCGGCCGGCCACAACGCGCCGCGCCGCGCCAGCACCGCGCGTCGCCCGCATGCGGATACGCCGCGCCATGCGCATGCCGGTCCGCGCCAGCGCACCGGCGGTGTCCCGGGCGGCGGACGCCGCGACGGTACCCGCGGCCCGTCGTCGGGACAGCGACCGGGCGGAGCCCACCCGCCCCGCTGATCGCCAGCGATGCGGTTCGAAAAGGCCAGCCATGTGCCGGCCTTTTTCGTGGCACGGACTCGGGCGCTGAAGGCACCGGATAGAACCGCGGAACAAGGATCCCG
>DATHAV010000085.1:0-4498 GCA_035296505.1 Pseudoxanthomonas sp. | reverse complement strand
TCGTACGTCTCGCGTAGCGGAATACGGCGGCGAGCGGAATTCACAAGAACATCAGCCGGTGTCTGAGGTGCTTTGCTGGACGATGCCAAGGAGGGAATTTGCTTTTGCTCTTGCTCTTGGGAAGGTGCCGCAGTGGCTGGTTCCTGTCTGGGCTGACACGCGACAATACCCAGTGCGAGCGACAGCAACCCCGATAACAAAGCGATGCCTCTCGCCATGGCAACTATCGCCTGCGTCGATCCGATCAATGAAGCAGACTCGGCTTGAATGAATTGCTAGGCGGCATCTACTCTGGCTCCATGAGCCTTTGCCATGGTGATGAGCGGCTCCAGCGCACCGGCAGATCGGACAGCCTTGAGCGGGATGCAGTGAGCACCGCCGGGCGAGAAAAAGAACATTAGAAAGCCTCCGGACTGCTTGACGCGGGAAATTGCGGACCAGCGATGAGTGAACTCGTAGGAAGCGGCAGAGACGTGGATGCCGGAGTCGTTGAACGAGTAGGTGAATGGCTCACGAGCGTGTTTGCCAAAATGAACCGCGGTGGCGCCAACCACGAGCACGATCGGATAGAAAAGCAGGCAAAGGACAATGGCCAGCCAATCCTTCGGGCCGATCCCCTCGCCGGTAACAAGTACCAGCATCAGAAAAAGCCCGAACAAGGGGAGGGCTGCGGCGAAGAGAATCGTACGTTTGCGTTGCAGCATGAGCAAAAACCCGGAGCGAATGCGATCCCACAACGTGAATGGGAACGACAGCTTTATCTCTTTTATTCCTTGGAATCGCTCAGGCACGGCCCCTGCTCCATGCTTGAGGCGGCAGCCGACTGCAGTGCCGCAACGGATTCTTCCCACTGTGAGAAGTCGTCACTCTCTTCCCAAAGCTCTCGAAGTTCGGATTCAGGCTCCAGGACGCGAACCAAGGCCCGCCGGGCGAGAACGTAGAGCTCCGCCGGCGGAGGAACTTCGATAGATTCAAGCCACTCTTCCACGGGCTCTGTATACGCATCGGACTGCGTGCCGCGGCCATTGGCTTTCGCCAGTACTTCCGCCGCCGCGATCGCTTCGACCGCCATGTCCGCGTCCAAATATCCCTCATTGTCCACCACTTGACGCAGGGCGGCTTCAACGGCAGAAAAGTCCTGCTGCCCCTTGAGGGCGAACGCCCAATCCGCGGCCGAGTCGTTCCCGAAGGGCTCGTGCGACCAAGTTCCCATTACGGCCTTCCTCTAGTTGGACCGCCGCCTAATCTACTGCCTCGGTAACAAGTTGGCAAAGTCGCTGCGGTTTTCAAGTCAAATCTGCGGTCGCAATCCACTTGAAGGGCCGGCAGTTAGTATCGTACGCGTCCCTAAAGTAGTCGCTGCTGCCAGAGACGCTTCACGCTCGACCCTGGATACGCGCAGCAGGTGCCGATAAAGCAGCATCGCGCAGAGGCCGCATTTGCATTCGCCGAACCTCGACCGCGAAACGCCTGCATCTAAACAGGCCGCGGACAGGATCAAAATCTGGATCAGCTTTCGCCGACCTTTTCAACCGGCTCGAAAACTCCCGCCTTGGAGGCGGGACTTTATTCCCGCCTTATACCCTTTACACCACCGGGTTACTTACCAGCAGGTGCTTGGCCAGCAGGCCGTGCAGTCTGCCGAGGCCCTTGGCCAAGTGCAGGGTAACGAAGAACAGCAGGAACCCTGCGACCAGCACCAACAGGAGTTGCCACATCGTCAGCGAGGTGATGTCGTGGGTACCAAGGAACAGCCAGCCGCGGTCGCCTATCTGCACGTCCGCCACTCCAATCCAGACTGCGATCGGCGCGGCCACCAAACCTAGCGAAACCGCCAGTCCGGTCACCGCCGTGGTGAAATAAGCGATGCCCAAAGGCAGCATCAGCGCGAAGTACAGCATCGCGCTCCAGGTGCGGGCGTCGGTGAACATTTCCTTGATCCGCTCCAGGAAGCCCTTGCCGCGCTGGGTGTACAGCGGCCGCCGCGGCATGCGCTCGCCCAGCAACACCTCGACGATGCGTCCTTCCACCAGCGACAGCACCCGGATCAGCCCCAGGAACAAGACCAGCAGCGGAATGCCGATGATCAGGATCATCAGTCCCAGCGAGAGGCTGACGCCGGTGGTGACGACAGTGAAATAGATGCTGCCGGTGGCCAGCGACAGCAGCATGTAGAACAGCGCGCCGTAGGTGCGCGGGTCGACGATGACGCCGAAGAATCTTCCCATGAGCGAGGTGCGCCTGGGCGGCAGCGGCGGCCGCAGCGCGCGGTTGACGGTGGCTTCGGTGTCGCGATAGATCTCGGCCACCTCTTCGGGCGCGCCGTAGCTGCCGGCGACCGAGGCGATGACTTTGGCCTCGGTCTTCCCCGGCTGCGCGGCGAGCTCCGATCGCAGGTACTCCTCGGCGTCGTAGAGCGCGTCCTGAATCATGGCCGGGTCGGCGCCAGTCAGGGCCGCGCGCAGCTGTTCCAGGTATTCGGGAATGGTGGTGGCGATGCGGGTGTTCATCATGAAATGCCCTTTAGCAATGAATCGACGGAATCACGGGTGGCATGCCAGGCGGCAGCCCATTCGCGCAGCACCTCGCGGCCGGTGGCGGTGATGCGGTAGTAGCGCCTCGGCGGGCCGGACATGGACGGTTCGACGAAGCTCTCCAGCAGCCCCGCTCCCTCCAGGTTGCGCAGGACCGGGTACAGCGCGCTCTGCTTGCCGCTGAGCACGCCCTCCCCGACCCGTTCGAGCCGCTTGGCGATGAGGTAGCCGTACATCGGTTCGCGCGCCTGGGACAGCACCGCCAGCAGGGCCAGCGACACGGTGCCGGCGCTGAGCTCTTTCTGGAATTTCTTGAGGTGGAGCCCTGGCTCGGTCATCGCTTCAGGCCAACGGCTAGATTGGAGGCCATACTACTGTTGAGTTGGCTATAGCGGATCTGCCATTAGTAATAGGGCCGTCACCGCTCGCGTCCCGGCGGGCACTGCCTGCCATGGCAACAACGACCGCTGCGCAAAGCGCCGCAGAAGCACGACAGGCGCTGCAACAGTTGATCGGCAAGTTGCTGACGCGCCGCCTGGCGCGCTCACCGCAGCTCGCTGACCGAAACGGCCATCGTCATCGCTGCGGCACCCGGTAATCGGCGCCACTGGCATCGAAGACGCAAGCGCGGGTCGTCACCCAGGGTTCGAGCCGCTTTGCAACCCGCCTACGAGATGCCGCGGCTTTCGGTCACGCTCGTGCCCCGGCGCGAGGCGACCCAATCATTGAAGGAATCCGGTGCAGGCCAGGCGACTGTCTTCCAGGGACTGCGTTCGTCGTCGAGGAGTCTTTGAGCCTTCGATGCCAATACCTTGCGGCCGACAAAGTTGCTGCCCGGAGCGTTGCGCTCGCCTGCAAGGAAACTCTTCGCATAGTGATCCCAACTGCTGAAACGCCCGATCGCGACTTCCACGACGGGCTCCAGCCAGTCCAGCGCCGTTGCGTCGTTCACGTAACCCACGGCCGCCGCGCCGGTTGCCAAATGGGCGGCCCGCCCGATCCACAGCGCCAAATCTTCGTCGCTAGCGTTCGAGACAAGCCCATCGACAATCTCCGTGACCACGGCCTTTGCTTGCTCACCATCCGTTACCGAAAAATCGCGCTCCAACAGCTTTTTCCAGGATTCGACCTCGTTGGGGCGGATTCCGATGCACAGCAGATGGATCGCGACGCGCTGCTCCGCGCGAGCCAACGCCAGATCGGGGGCGAATGTCTCCCGGTAGATCGCGGCCAGCGCCACCGCGAAATTTTCGAAACGAGAAGAGGCGGCTAATCGCCCGGCCAGCGCCGCGCTGTTCTGCTGTTGCGCCGCTTGGTAGTCGGCTTCCTTCTGGGCAGCTTCAGCCTTTCCCTCAGCCAAGCCTTCTTTCGCCGAATCAACCAGTTCCTTCAAAAACTTGAACATCGTGGCCTCCCTTGAGTGTTGCCGGACAAGCCGGCTCAAGATAGCAGCGTGGGCTGCGCCCACGTCAGGGGGCTGTCTGTCGGGCGCAAACCCAAACGACAAACACCCCGCGCTTCGCTGTACGACCCGCCCGCCCTGCCTCGAGCGACGCCAGCCGAGTGCAGCAGACCCAACAGGCGACTGCACGCCTTGCCTTTGTCCGCATTGGCCAACTGCGCTTTCAGCAGCGTCACCAGTACGCGGACGTTGTCCTCGGTCAGGTCAGCACCGTGGCCGGCGGCTGCGCCTCTCGAGCCGCACTCGGCTGGAGGCGGCATCGGCCTGCAGATGAATTTGCCCATGACCTGAGAGGCCGCCCTGAAGCGTTGGATGCTGATGTGGTGGGTCTTCATGGGTGTCGTCTCGGCGAATCGGTGGACTGCTCCAACCGGAGGTGGAGCGCCTTTGGTGTTCGATCGGCCGCTGAGCCTGAGGCTTTCGGCCCTCTTCCCGCGACGGCCTCCCATTGCTCAGCTCGGTCGGTTCCTTGTGGCTCAACCGGCTTCCTGAGTTCACTAAA
>DATHAV010000084.1:0-1640 GCA_035296505.1 Pseudoxanthomonas sp. | reverse complement strand
GGATACGACCGGTCAGGCTCCGCAGTGCCGCATCGATCTCACCGATGCCGTAGCGTGCGACCGGGCGTTCGCGCAGCGGCTGGCCTTCGGCGTCGTCGGTGTCGGTGGTGACGCCGAGCCGGGCCACCGTGTCGTAGGCCTTGCGCGCCCCGAGCAGGCTGCCCGCGATCTTGGTGGCCTCGCCGAAGCACAGCGGCAGCAGGCCGGTCGCCAGGGGATCCAGGCTGCCCGTATGCCCGCCCTTCTGGGCCTGGAACAGGAACCGCGCCCGCTGCAGCGCCTGGTTCGAACTCAGGCCCTGGGGCTTGTCCAGCAGCAGGATGCCGTCGAGGCGGCGGAACTTGACCTTGGGCGATGGCATCGGGTCGGCGTGCTCGTTCCTGCGGGGTGTGGGCGGGCCTGCCTGCGACGCGTCGGTGCGCGGATGAAGACGTCGCGGGCCAGCCCGCTCCCGCCGGTTCCGGATGCTTCAGCCTTTCGCGTCGGCCGCGGGCGGCTTGTCCCGCAGCAACGTTTCGATCCGTTCGCCGCGATCGACCGAATCGTCGTAGTGGAAGTGCAGTTCGGGCACGTGGCGCAGCTTCATCGCGCGGCCCAGCTGGTAACGGATCTGCGGCGAAAGTTCGCGCAGCGCCTTCACCGCCTCGACCGAGCGCTCGGCCATCAGCGCGGTGACGAACACCTTGGCGTGGGCCAGGTCGCGGGTGACCTCGACGTCGGACACGCTCACCGACGGCAGCGCGTGCTCGCGCACCGCTTCGTGCACCAGCGTGCCCAGCTCGCGCCGGAGCTGGGCGGACACGCGGTCGGTGCGATGGAAGGACTTGCTGGGCATGGGGAAACAGGGCCGGTAGTGAGGACCCGCCGGCGCAACCGAGTGCGACGGCGGTAACGGTGACCGACGCGCTAGCGGACGCCGGATTCCATCGAAGCTACAGCGTCCGCTGCACCTCGATGCGCTCGAAGCACTCGATCTGGTCGCCGGGCTGCACGTCGTTGTACTGCTTGACGCCGATGCCGCACTCGGTGCCGTTGCGCACTTCGTCCACGTTCTCCTTGAAGCGGCGCAGCGACTCGAGCTCGCCCTCGAACACGACCACGCTCTGGCGCAGCACGCGGATCGGCTTGTTGCGTCGCACCGTGCCCTCCACCACCATGCAGCCGGCGACGGCGCCGAACTTGGAGCTGCGGAACACGTCGCGCACCTCCGCGATGCCGATGATCTCCTCGCGGATCTCGACGCCCAGCATGCCGGACGCGACCTGCTTCACCTGGTCGATCACGTCGTAGATGATCGAGAAGTAGCGCAGGTCCACGCCGTTGGACTCGATGATGCGGCGCGCGGCCGCGTCGGCGCGGACGTTGAAGCCGATCATCGTGGCCTTGGAGGTCAGCGCCGAATTGGCGTCCGACTCGGTGATGCCGCCCACGCCCGAATGGATGACGTTGATGCGGATCTTCTCGTTGGACAGCGCGACCAGCGACTGCTTGAGCGCTTCCACCGAACCCTGCACGTCGGCCTTGATGACCAGGTTGAGGACCAGCTGGCCGTCGCTCTTGCCGAGCTGCGACATGATGTCCTCCATGCGGCTGCCGGCGGACTGCACCAGGCGCGACTCGCGGCGCGTGGCGTCGCGCTG
>DATHAV010000083.1:0-2201 GCA_035296505.1 Pseudoxanthomonas sp. | reverse complement strand
GATCACCCGCGTCTTGCCGCTGCCCGCGCCGGCCAGCACCAGCAGCGGCCCCTGGCAGTGGGCGACCGCTTCGCGTTGTGGGGGATTGAGGCCGTTCATGGAGACGCCGATGGTTGGCCGCCAGTCTAAGGCAAGACCACGCGCCTACGCGCCCGCGCAGCGGCAGGAGCGCGTTCGGATCTGATCCAGTTACGCAGTGTCGTCTTCTCCATGGCGGCGCACGCCTATGCCATCAGTCTAGAGACGCGGCCGGCGTGGGTACGTAGCATGCGACCCCAATTCACGCCTCGTGGAGGATCGACATGCGCAGGTCTTTGTTGTTCGTGGCGCTCTTGCTGTGCTCCCCCGCGATCGTGGCGGCAAATGAAACAACCAGCGCGCCGCCGCCCGACCCGACGGCCGATCCGCTGATGATGACGGCAGGGTTCCTGAGCTGGCATCCGGATCTGCGCTACCGCCTGCACGGACTGGAGGCGATGAAGAAGCAGGAATACGAGGACGCCTTCAAGTTCTTCCAGCGCGCGGCGTTCTACGCGGACAAACCGTCGCAAGGCATGGTCGCGGAGATGTACTGGAACGGCCAGGGCACGGAAAAGGATCCGGTGCAGGCCTATGCGTGGATGGATCTGGCGGCCGAGCGCGGCTATCGGGTCTTTCTGGGCCTGCGCGAGCGTTATTGGAATTCGCTGGACGCGCGGCAGCGCGAGGAGGCGATCGAACGCGGGCAGGCGGTGTATGCACGCTATGGCGACGCAGTGGCGCAGCCGCGCCTGGCCACGCAGCTGCGCCGCGGGCGCAAGCAGGTGACCGGCAGCCGTACCGGGTTCTCCGGCAACCTGCAGATCATGGTCCCGGGCCCCAGCGGCTTTCAATCGATCGACGGGACCAAGTTCTACGATGAACGCTACTGGGATCCGGAGCAGTACCAGCAGTGGCACGATTCGATCTGGGCCGAACCGCGCGTGGGCAAGGTCAGCGTGGGCGAGATCGAGCAGATGGAGTCCCGGATTCCCGCTACGGCCCCGGACACCGACGCAGTCGAACCGGAGTCTCCGGAAGCACTGGACGAAGAGTTGACCACGCCGCCAGGGCAACCGCGCAGTTAGCGGCGGTTGCGTGACGGCCGCCGAAGCCATGGATGCGGCGATAGAATCGCATCCATGGCCAAGCTCTATTTCTATTATTCGGCGATGAACGCCGGCAAGACCACCACGCTGCTGCAGTCGGCGCACAACTACCGCGAGCGGGGCATGCGGGTGCTGATCCTGACGCCGAAGCTGGACCATCGCGCCGGCAGCGGCGTCGTGGCTTCGCGCATCGGTCTCAGCGCCCAGGGATTGGCATTCGACCGCAACGCGGACCTGGAGCAGGCGATTGGCGCGGATATCGCCGCGCACGGCCGGCTCGACTGCGTGCTCGTCGACGAGGCGCAGTTCCTTTCGCGTTCCCAGGTGTGGCAGCTCGGCGAGGTGGTCGACCAGCTGCGGGTCCCGGTGCTGTGCTACGGACTGCGCACCGACTTCATGGGCGAGCTGTTCGAAGGCAGCCAGTACCTGCTGGCGTGGGCCGACGAGTTGGAGGAGATCAAGACCATCTGCCACAGCGGCAAGAAGGCCACCATGACCGTGCGCGTCGACGACCACGGCCGGGCGGTGCGGCAGGGCCCCCAGGTGCAGATCGGCGGCAACGAGCGCTACGTGTCGGTCAGCCGCGCCGAGTTCAAGAAAATCGCGCGCGGCGAAGGCCGGATGGAATCTCTGCAGGTGTCGCTTCCGTTCGCGTCGCCTTAGCTCGCGCCGCCTGCCTCAAAAGGCGCGGTGGCGCGGCTGTTCTCGTAGTTGGCCACTATCTGTCGAAGGCCAGCGGTTGAAGGGCCTGTTCCAACTCCGCTGTCACGTTTGGGACCGGCCATGTGTCCGATACGCAGCCCGATTTCCTGTTTCAGATCGCGATCCGCTTGCTGTCGCCGCGCACGCCAGCGTCAAACAGACCCAGTTCGCTCACCCCATCATCGGCCCTTGCGATGCCTGCGCATTGCGCTCTTGTTGCCTGCGCTGTTGCTCCTGCTGCGCCAACTGCACGGCCAGGTCCACCTGCGAGAATTGCGCCACGCTCTGCTCGGTCGGCACCTGCAGCGCCGCCGCCGGCACCAGCGCGCGGGAGGCGCCCACCAGGTCGGGATCGCCCCGGTAGACCATCAG
>DATHAV010000082.1:0-2506 GCA_035296505.1 Pseudoxanthomonas sp. | reverse complement strand
GAGGTAGCCGGCGGGCACGAAGTTCTTCACGAACAGGATCGGGTCGACGATCTTCAGCGTGTAGGAACCGCGCGTCACCGCGCCGACCTGCGTGCCCAGGAAGCCGTCGTCCCAGTAGATTTCCGATTGCGTGCCGAAGCGGTTGTCCGGCAATTCCTTCAGCGAGACGAAGAAGGCGGCCTGCTGCGAGCCCGGCCGGCCGCCGAACTTGAAGCGCTCCCAGCTCTGCTTGATGAGCGGCGTGACCAGGCCGTCGCCGGCGAAGATCGACTGCGAGTTGATGTCGTCCGAGCGCCATTCGTAGCCGCCCGGCTCGGCGGCGAACCCGGTGATCGCGCCGTCCTGGAACAGCAGCAGCCCGTACCCTTCCGGAACGACGATCTTGGAACCGTTGGTGATGATGTTCGAGGAGGCGCGGGTGTTCGAGCCGCGCCCGGCATTGGTGCCGCGCGGGACCGCCGCGAACAGCGCCGCGGTCGACGGCAGGCCGCCTGGAACCGTGTAGAAGTCCTTCCACTGGTCGGCCAGCATGCCGCCCACCGAACCCGCCACCGCCTGTACAAGACCCATGACAACTCCTGGAGAATTTGTGACGGCATCGTACCTTACCTGCGCGGCCGACTAAACATTGGCCAGCGAGGGGGCATGGGCGGCAACCGAAGGAAACTGGCGACAGGAAGGCTGCTTGCACTCCGGCACTCCAGGGTACGTGCACGCGAGTTGGCCGCATCCGCCCATGCGCCGACCGGCACCGGCGCCTGCATCGCAAGCGTCAGCCGTCGCCGCGTTCCTCGGCTTCCAGTGCCCGGTGGTGCTCGATCAGATGCCTGTCGCAGCTCAGCTTGCCGGCGATCGCGCTGTCCGGGTCGATGACTCGCCAGAACGGAATCACGGCATCGGCCGGCTTGCCCGCGCCGAGATCGAGCAAGGCCACTTCCGCGACCACGCGCAGATAGATGGCCGTGGTGACCGGGCAGGTCGACTGCGCGCCGTGCTTGCGTGCCAGCGCGTTGCGCATGCGCGCGATGGAGTGCGTGGCGCCGCTCGGGATACGCGCGATGTAGTTCGCGATCACCCCCGGCGACGCCACCAGCATGGCCGTGCCCGCCCTGCTGCCGGCGAAGTCCGATTCCAGCGTGACCAGCTTTGGCGGCTTGGCGTCCTTGAAGCGCTTGCGCCAGTCGGTCGGCCTCTTGCGCGCTGCGGTCATGACGCGTGCGCCGCCGCGCGCGTTCGCCGGATGGCCTCGCTCTCGACTTCATCCAGATACCGTCTGGTGAATGCATCCGGATCGAAGAACAGGCGCGACAGGATCCGGTCCACAGGGGAGGGCGTCGAGACCCGTTCGGAGATCTCCAAGCGGGTCTTGCCCGCATCGACCGGAACGATGCGACCCGTCCAGGTGCCCGTGTAGCCGCGCGAACTGGCGAACTGGAGGCGGATCGTTCCCGCGGTTTGCTCCAGGATACGGAATGTGATCGCTTCGCCGTCGCGGGTGTGTTCCACCCACCCCTGGCCGGATACGGCGACCGACGCGATATCCCGCCTCCACTTGGTTTGGCTGGAGACGTCGAGCAACAGGTCGCGAACGGCCTGCGGCGGCGCGGCGATGAGCCGGCCGGAGGTGTTCTGGCGGACTTCCGGCAGCATGAGTCCGCCCCCCGCGACGGCGACGATCGCCAGTGCGGCGATGTCCAGCACGACGAGGATCGGTTTCATGGCGGCTCCGCTGGAGGATGTGCCGAGGATTACAGCACCGGTTCCAGGCAAGCCCAATAATCGAGCTTTTTTCCTAGCAGCAGCAATGACTTGGCCGATTCATGGCGGCCCTGAGGCAGTGCGCGGAGCGAGTTCCCACGCTTGGCACCGCTCACCGGCGCACGCATGGGTGACGGGGATAGAGCCGATTAATCCGTCCCAGCAAGCGGGAGCGATCCGGCTTGATTTATCTGGATGAGGTGGCTCGGCGTTGCCTGCAATCAGCGGCTGGCGGCCTGCACAGCACGGAAACTCCGGCACCGACAGACCAGGCTGGAATCGAATGCGGTTCATGGCCATCGAGGCAGCTCCAAGGACAAAAGCTACGGCGTTGCCCGCGCAACCTAATACGATGCGACCTGGCGGGCAGTTGGCGCTAACCAGGTAGTCCATCGTAAGACCAGCGGTTGAAGTTCAGGCTTGAGGTCTGCCGCCGCTGTCGTTGAGCCGGCCATGCGTCCGGTATGCCGCCCGATGTCCTGCTGCAACTCGGCGACCGCTTAGTGTGGCCGGGGCGCACGCCAGCGTCGGATGGAATCGGACCGATTCACCCCATCACCGGCCCTTGCGCTGCCTGCGCCTCGCGCTCCTGTCGCCTGCGCCGCTCCTCCTGCTGCGCCAACTGCACGGCCAGGTCCACCTGCGAGAATTGCGCCACGCTCTGCTCGGTCGGCACCTGCAGCGCCGCCGCCGGCACCAGCGCGCGGGAGGCGCCCACCAGGTCGGGATCGCCCCGGTAGACCATCAG
>DATHAV010000081.1:0-4999 GCA_035296505.1 Pseudoxanthomonas sp. | reverse complement strand
ACACCTTGAACTCGCCCGGCGCCTCGACCCACAGCCGCTTGACCACGCCGTGCTCGGCGTACAGCGCGTAGCGGCGCGAGCGCACGCCCATGCCGTAGCCGCTGGCGTCCATCTCCAGGCCCAGCGCACGGGCCAGTTCGGCGTTGCCGTCGGCCAGCATCTGCAGCCCATCGGGCACGTTGACCGACGCGCAGTACACGTCGATGCCGCGCCGGCGGAACTCCTCGAAGTGCTGCGCGAATCCGGGAAGGTGGTTTTCCGAGCAGGTGGGGGTGAAGGCGCCCGGCACTCCGAACAGCACCGCCTTGGACTGGCCGAACAAGGTGGGCGTGTCGACCGTTTCCACGCCTTCGCGGATTCGCTGGAGGATCACTTCGGGAATGCGCTCGCCGGTCTGGATGGTCATGCCTGCTCCTGGTGGATGAACGAAAGCCTAGCGGGGGTGCCCGCGACGGGGCGTCAAAGGTACTTGAAAACAAGGACCCAATTCCTATTTTGCCAGCATCCAGCGGCCCGGCCGCATCAACCGCAACCAAGACAGGAGAAGACAGCGATGAACACCGTGCGTTACCGCCAATGGCCCAACCAGGGCGCCCTGCAGGAAGAGATCAAGAGCGTGTTCGACCGGTTCTTCGACCAGGGCGACCGCGACGAATCGTCCGTGGTCACCAGCCAGTGGGTGCCGCGGGTCGACATCAAGGAAGAGGCCGATCGTTTCGTGATCTATGCCGATCTGCCGGGCATCGATCCGAACCAGATCGAGGTGCAGATGGACAAGGGCATCCTCAGCATCAAGGGGGAGCGCAGCAGCGAATCCACCACCCAGACCGAACGCTTCGCCCGCGTCGAACGGCGCTACGGCAGCTTCCACCGCCGCTTCGCGCTGCCCGACAGCGCCGACGCCAACGGCATCGCCGCCAGCGGTCGCAACGGCGTGCTGGAGATCAGCATTCCGAAGAAGCCCGAGTCGGCCCCGCGCCGCATCCAGGTCGAAAGCGGCGCGTCCAGCCACTGATTGCGCGCGGCTGCGGCAGGTGCGGGCCGGCGCGTGAAGCCCTGCGTACGTAGGGCGTGTCGCACCCAGTAAAATCGGCCCGCGATCTCGCGGTCACGGGCCGATCCTGGGCCTTTCATTCCGTCACGGGCCCAGAAGTAGACGATGCAGTTCAAGGATTACTACGACATCCTCGGCGTGGAGCCGACCGCCGGCGACGCCGAGCTGAAGACCGCGTACCGGCGGCTGGCGCGCAAGTACCACCCCGACGTCAGCAAGGAAGCCGGTGCCGAGGAAAAATTCAAGGCGGTCAACGAGGCCCACGAGGCGCTGCGCGATCCCGACAAGCGCAAGGCCTACGACCAGCTGCGCGCGCAGGGCTACCGTCCTGGCGAGGAATTCCAGCCTCCGCCCGACTTCGGACGCGGCGGGCAACCGGGCCAGGGCTTCGACTTCGAGGAAGTGTTCGGCCGCGATCCCGGCAACGGCGGCTTCAGCGATTTCTTCGAGGGCTTGTTCGGGCGTCGCGCCCAAGCCGGCGCGGCGCGCGGACCGCACGCGCGCGGCGGCGATACTCGCGCCAAGGTGTCGGTGCCGCTGCAGGCGGTGTACGAAGGGGGACAGGTGCGGCTGGGACTCAATGGCAGGCAGCTGGACGTGCGCGTGCCCAAGGGCATCCGCCCCGGCCAGGTGGTGCGCCTGGGCGGGCAGGGCGAAGGAGGCGGCAACCTGCTGCTGGAGATCGAATACGCGGCGCATCCGCAGTTCGAGGTCGATGGCCGCAACGTCATCCACGTGCTGCCGGTGGCGCCCTGGCAGGCGGCGCTCGGCGCCACGGTGAGCGTGCCGACCCTGGGAGGTTCGGTGGAGCTCAAGATTCCGCCCAATTCCGAAGCCGGTCGCAAGCTGCGCCTGCGCGGCCGCGGCCTGCCCGGGTCGCCGGCCGGCGATCAGATAGTGGAGCTGGAAGTCACCGCGCCACGCCCGGCGAGCGAACAGCAGCGCGAGGCCTACCGCGAGCTGGCCAAGGCGTTCGGGGAGCAAGCCGCCTGATCCGCTCCATGGCGCGGCCATCAATGACAAACCAAAGAGCAGGCGTCATGCCTGCTCTTTATTTTGTGGATGGGAATTCTTTTGGGGGACGAGCCGGCGATCAGGCCGCAGGCGGAACCGGCGGTGCCTGGGCGGTATTGAAAAGCCGCTCGATCAGCTCGGCCAGTTCGCTTTCGGAGAACGGCTTGGTCAGGTAGGCCTTGGCGCCCTGGCGCAGGCCCCACATGCGGTCGGTGTCTTGATCCTTGGTGGTCACCAGGACCACCGGGATGTGCCGGGTGTTGACGTCGCGGCTCAGCGTGCGCGTGGCCTGGAACCCGTTGAGATTGGGCATGACCACGTCCATCAGCACCATGTCGGGCAGCTCGCGCTTGGCGGCCTCCACTCCGGCGGCGCCGTCCTCGGCGACGATCGGCTTGTGCCCCAGCTTCTCCACGATGCGCTTGATGGTCAGCAGCTGAGAGGGTGAATCGTCGACGATCAGAATACGCGCCATGCCATGCCCCAGGTTGCCCGCGCCGATTGTAGTAGGACTTTCCGGTCGCGGAACACCGGGCCGCCCGCGGCGGCGTGACTTGAGTCCGTTTCAGCCGGTCCTGACCACCGTCCGGCCCAAGGAACGGCCCTGCCGCATGCCGCTGAAGACCTCGGAAAGCCCGTCCAGCGTGGTTTCCTGGGTGCAGATGCGGTCCAGATGGGCCGGCTTCCAATCGTCGGCCAGATGCCGCCAAATATCGTCGCGTATGTTCCGCGCGGTCCCGGCCGAGGCGACTCCCAGCAGCGAGACCCCGCGGATGATGAAAGGCATCACCGTGGCCGGCAGCTCATGGCTTGCCGCCAGCCCCGCCGAGGCCACGTTGCCGTACGGCGCGGTCTGCGCGAGCAGGCCCGCCAGCATGCCGCCGCCGACGTTGTCCAGGCCGCCGCCGAAGCGCACCGACTCCATCGGGCGCCGCGTATCCAGCGCCTCGCGCGCCAGCACCTTGGATGCGCCCAGCCCGGCCAGGTAGCCGGCGTGTTCGGGCTTGCCGCTGATCGCGTGCACTTCGAACCCCGCGCGGCTGAAGATGTCGATCGCCAGCGAACCGACGCCGCCGGTGGCACCGGTCACCGCCAGCGGCCCGAGCGCCGGTGTCTGCCGGTTGTCGAGCATCCGGTGAAGCGCCAGCGCCGCGGTGAACCCGGCGGTGCCGATGATCATGCTCTCGCGCAGGCTCAGGCCCTTCGGCAGCGGGATCACCCACTGCGCCTGCAGGCGTGCGTAGCGCGCATAGCCGCCGTCGCGGGTTTCGCTCAGCCCGCTGCCGGTCACCAGCACCGCATCGCCTTCGCGAAACGAGGGATGGGTCGAGGCCAGCACATGGCCGGCGACGTCGATGCCGCCCACCAGCGGGAACTTGCGCAGGATCTTGCCTTCGCCGGTGCCGGCCAGCGCGTCCTTGTAATTGACCGACGACCACGCCGTCTCGATCACCACCTCGCCCGGGTTGAGGTCGTCGAGCGAAATGGATTCGACGCCGGAACGGTGGCCGGTGGCGTCGCTGTGGATGCGGAAGGCGGGGAACGGGGACGCGATGCTCATCTCGGTCGTGGGCTCTGGCGGGCGTGGATCCATTATTCCATCAACCGCGGAACCTGCCCGCAGCGGCTGAAGGCGCTTCGCCTGCAAGGGGAGTGGACACCGGAGGTCGGGCCGCAAGCGCGCCGCGCCGCTCAACGCAGGGCCGAACGCCGCTTCTCGTCGATCCACTTGCTCGCCTGCGCGGGCCGGTAGGCACGCATCCAGCCCAGCAGGGCATCGATGTCCTCGCCGTACCACAGGTCCTGGCGCTGCTCGGGGTGCAGGAACTTCTCCTCGACCATGCGATCGATCATGCCGATCAGCGGAGCGTAGAAGCCGTCGACGTCGAGGAACGCGCAGGGTTTGCTGCCGATGCCCAGCTGGCGCCAGGTCAGCATCTCGAAGATCTCTTCCATGGTGCCGAAGCCGCCGGGCAGGGCCACGAAGCCGTCGGCCAGGTCGAACATGCGCGACTTGCGCTCGTGCATGGACCCGACGATCTGCAGCTCGGTCAACCCGCGGTGCGCCACTTCCCAATCGGCCAGCTGCTGCGGGATCACGCCCACCGCCTCGCCCCCGGCTTCGAGCGCCGCGTTGGCCACGATGCCCATCAACCCGACGTTGCCGCCGCCGTAGACCAGGCGCATGCCGTCGCGGGCGATGCGGTCGCCCAGCGCCATGGCGCGTTCGGCATAGGCCGGCTTGCTGCCGGCGTTGGAGCCGCAGTAGACGCAGATGGACTTCATTGCCGAGGCTTCCCCGGTGGGCTCGCGTCAGAAATAGGAACGCAGACGCCGGATCGGAATCCGTCGTCGCTGCCGAATCGAAACCAGGACTACGCCGCGCCCCGTCGGCTCAATTCGGCTTGTGGATGGCGCGCTTGTCCACCGCCATGGCCGCGTCGTGGATCGACTCGGACAGGGTGGGGTGGGCGTGGCAGATGCGCGCCAGATCCTCGGCCGAACCGTTGAACTCCATGGTCAGCACGCCCTCGTGGACCAGCTCGGACACGCCGACGCCCACCAGGTGCAGGGCCAGCACGCGATCGGTTTCCGCATGCGCGATGACCTTGGCGAAGCCCGCCGGTTCGCCCATGGCGACCGCACGGCCCAGCGCCGCGAACGGAAAGCTGCCGGTCTTGTACGGCGTGCCCGCTTCCTTGAGCTGCCGCTCGGTCGGGCCGACCCAGGCGATCTCCGGCTCGGTGTAGATGACCCAGGGGATGGTGTCGAAGTTGACGTGGCCGGGGAGGCCGGCAATGAGTTCGGCGACCGCGATGCCTTCCTCGAAGCCCTTGTGCGCCAGCATCGGACCGCGCACGCAGTCGCCGATGGCCCAGACGCCGTCGACCCCGGTGTGGCAGTGCTCGTCCACCTCGATCTGGCCGCGCT
>DATHAV010000080.1:0-2491 GCA_035296505.1 Pseudoxanthomonas sp. | reverse complement strand
AGAGAGGCTGCGTCATCCCAACAACCTATGCACAAATAACCGATACAGCCAATCGCCGTCTTCACGGGTTGAAGGCGCGAATTCCATCCAAGTATGACGACCTAAGTGGTTACGCCTTGGTGGAAAAGATAATGGGCACAGAGAGCCAAGCCTCTCTACTCAGTAAGTGATGAACCAGCCTACTCATCGAAGCCGCCGTCAAAATCCGATTAGCAAGGCCTGCGATGCTTCACATCCCGCCGGTCTGCCCACTCGCTCCTGGCGTGAATGGCGTTGAGATCCTTCTCGAAAGTTAGGCGGAACAAAACCCAGTTGTTGCACTGTGCCAGCACAGTCGGCGAGATCTCGGAAGGCCGCTGGATGCTGAGCCATAGCAGCCTTCGAAGGCAACGAAAGCAGCTTGCATCCGCCGCAGAGCAACACTGCGCACGAGCAACCTGCTAAAATCCGCCCCCGGATCGAATCACGGATCCCGAATCTCCATGGTGGCCCCGTCGGCCCCTCGCGACGCTAGGTTGAAAACTCCGCCAGGGCCGGAAGGCAGCAACGGTATCGACTGATGCGGGCGCCGAGGTCAGCCGGCGGGGCCGCCACCTTCCGATGACTGCCGGCGTTTTTTCGCGAGACGGCCATTCGTTACCGCCTGCTGTGCCGTGGCGACCGCATCATCGTCCAGGCGCGGACATGACAGCGGCGTGCGGCACGATTGCCAGCGCGTCGGGCTCGCGCCCCGTCGGCCAGTGGTCGACCAGCTTCCACGTCTGGGTATCGATCACCGCGATGCGGTCGGCGCCGCTGATGGCCACGTAGGCGCGCGGTTGCCGCGGATCCACGATCACGCCGATCGGCAAGGCGGCGCGGCCGAGCATGGTGTCGCGGTATTGGAAGTGTTCCTGGGCCAGTTCGACCTGGACGACCTGCAGCTTGGTGCGGGTGTCGAACACGGCGAGGTTGGCGGCGCCGGCGTTGGTCACCAGCGCGTGGTGGCCGTCCGGGGTGAACACGACGCGGATCGGAAACTCCTTGCTGGTCGTGCGGCGCTTGATCGCGAGGGTCCCGGGATCGTGCACGGTGACGGTGCCGTCCTCCCGATTCGTCACCCACACCTCGGCGCCGTCCGGACGCACCGCGATGCCCTCGGCGCCCTTGCCCGCCCTGCGCTCCAGCGCCTTTTCTGCGCCGTGCAGGTCGATGCGACTGACCGTGCCGGCGGCGATCTTGCTGACGTAGGCATGGCGCGCGTCGGGCGATACCGCCACCATGTGGCCGACCCCGGGGCCGACGTGGAAGACCTTTTCGACCGAAGCCCCCTCGATGTCCACCAGCAGCAGGCTGGCCGAGCCCTCGGTCGTTACCACCGCCTGCCGGTCGCCGGGCAGGATGCGCACTCCGTGTGGGGCACTGTGCTCGCCCAGGTCGATCCGGTGCGCAGGCTTGCCGCCCGCCAGGTCCAGCACCGACAGCGTATTGCCCGAGGTCTGGTGCCCGTAGTCGCTGACCAGGGCGAAGCGGCCGTGGCTGGCGACGGCGATCTCGTGCGGCGCCTGGCTGGTCCTGAATTCGTCGATCCTGCTGCCGTCGCGCGGCGAGAGCCGCCATACCCTGTCGCCGGACTTGTTGCCCACCAGCAGGTCGCCGGCCTGGGCGGCCGTGGCGGCGGCAAGCAGCAGCACAAGAACCAGGAGCGGACGCTGTAACGGCATTGCGTTTTCGGTCAGTCGGGGCGATCGGGGCGACATGATAGGCGCGCTCGCGTCGGTAGCCATGGTCTCGGAGTCACTGCGGTTCGGCGCGCATCGCGGTGGGTTCGGCCAGCGCCAGCGCTTGACCAGGATGGGCGACACGATGGCCGCGAGCCTCCAGCGCGCGGCCATCGGCGGCGCTGGCGTAGTGGTAAAGCACGCAGCGCGCCAGCACGTCCGCCGGGTACTCGCGCTCGAGATCGTCGATGCCGCTGTGCGAGGGATTGCCGTGCAGGCCGCAGTCGTGCGCGATGAGCTCGCCGGCGTCGGCATGGCGGGCCAGCATCTCCGGGATGGGCCGGGTGTCGCCGCTCCATACCACGCTGCCGCGCAGGCGCAGGCCGTACGCGGTGTCGGGCCAGTGGTGGCGCACCGCAAAGACTTCCAGGCGAAGCCCGCGGTGCCAGAACGATGCGCCCACCGGGATCACCCGAAACGCCTCCCAGAAGTTCACGCCGCCTTCGGCCAGCGCATTGGGGTAGTCGCCCACGCGCTGGTGAAGCAGCGGCACCAGGGTGGCGGGAACATACAGCCTCACCTTGCCGCGGCGCGCCGGATCGAACCAGCTGGCCACGAAAAGACGCTCCAATCCGCCGACGTGGTCCAGGTGCACGTGGGTGATGAAAAGGGCCTCCGGCGTCGCGCCGTACTGCGCGAGGTAGGCGGTCAGGCCCTCGCCGCCGCAGTCGATGCCGAGCCACGGCGCGCCGCCGTATTCGATGGTGGCGTTGGCCGACCCCAGCTCCACC
>DATHAV010000079.1:0-2572 GCA_035296505.1 Pseudoxanthomonas sp. | reverse complement strand
GGCCGGCGCAGGCCAACACGATGGCGTCGTAGTGGCCGGCGTCGAGCTTGCCCAGCCGCGTGTTGACGTTGCCGCGCAGGTCCAGCAATTGCAGGTCGGGGCGCCGCGCGCGCAGCTGGGTCTGCCGGCGCAGCGAGGACGTGCCGACGCGCGCGCCCTGCGGCAGCGCATCGATGTCCGCGTATTTATTGGAAACGAAAGCGTCGGCCGCGTCGGCCCGCTGCAGGATCGCCGGCAGCACGAACGGGCCCTCCAGATCCATCGGCACGTCCTTCAGCGAGTGCACCGCGCAGTCGGCCTCGCTGCGCAGCATCGCCTCCTCCAGCTCCTTCAGGAACAGCCCCTTGCCCCCGATCTGCGACAGCGAGCGGTCCAGCACCTGGTCGCCCCGGGTGCTCATCGGCACCAGTTCGACCTCCAGCCCGGGATGGGCGATGCGCAGCAGGTCGGCCACGTGCTCGCTCTGCCATAGCGCCAGGGGGCTCTTGCGGGTGGCGATGCGAAGCGTCGGCATGCCTCATTATGAAGCCGCCGCATGGAGGGTTGATAGGCGCAGCGGCGGCGACGCCGGCGCGTGCGCTACAGGTGCTTGACCGTGTCGCGCAACGCCGCCAGGCAGCGGCGGCTGACTTCCAGCGGTTCCTTGCCGTGGCGCAGCACCGCCTGCACGTGGCCGTCGTTGCCGCGGCGCAGCTCCACGAGCTCGCGGCGCGCCACCAGGCAGTTGCGGTGGATGCGCACGAAGCGGGCGCCGAACTCGTCCTCCAGCGACTTCAGCGATTCCTCGATCAGGTCCTCGCCGCGCGCGTGGTGCACGACCACGTACTTCTCTTCGGCCTGCAGGTAGTGAACGTCCTCGAGCGGGATCAGGCGCAGGCTGCCGCGCAGGCGCGCGCACAGGTGGCCGCGGGCCTGCTTGCCGGGAGGAGGAGGACCGTGGCCGCCGCGCCCGGCCATGTACAGCCGGGCGCGTTCCAGCGCCGCCGCCAGGCGCTCGGGACGCACCGGCTTCATCAGGTAGTCGATGGCCGCGGCCTCGAACGCCGACAGCGCGTGGTCGTCGTAGGCGGTGCAGAACACCACCGCCGGGCGCGGTTCGAACGCCGACAGGTGCCGCGCCGCCTCCAGGCCGTCGACGCCGGGCATGGCGATGTCCAGCAGCACCAGGTCGGGGCGATGCTCGGCGCAGGCCTGCAGCGCGGCCAGGCCGTTGTCGGCTTCTCCCACCACCTCGATGCCCGCGTGTTCGGCCAGCAGCGAACGCAGGCGCTCGCGCGCCGGCGGCTCGTCGTCGGCAATCACCACCTTCATCGCACGAAAGCCCCCCTAGGCCTATGGACGCGACGCTACGCCGCCTTGATCGGCAGCACGATCTCGCATTCATAGTAGCCGTCGCGCCACTGCGACGTCATCCGCGCCTGCGGCCCGAACCGGTAGGCCAGCCGATGGGCGATGCTGCTCTGGGCATGGCCGGCGCCGCGCTGCGCCGGAGCGGGGACGGCGGCGGTCGGCGCCGGCGAGGGATTGCGCACGCGCAGCTGCAGCCTGTCCTCGGCCACGCGCAGCGCGATGGCCAGGGTGCCGCCTTCGGTAAGGCGCGAGATGCCGTGCAGCACGGCGTTCTCGACCAGCGGCTGCAGCACCAGGCGCGGCAGCGGCATCGACCACGGCAGAGGTTCGTGCCGGTCCCACTCCACGTGCATGCGGTCGCCCAGGCGCAGCGACTCGATCGACAGGTAGCGTTCGGCCAGCTCCACTTCGTTGCGCAGCGTCGAGTTGTCCTCGCCGGCGCCGAGCGCGGCGCGGAACAGGTCGGAGAGATCCAGCACCGCGCGTTCGGCCACGACCGGGTCGCGGCGCAGCAGGCTGGCGATCAGGTTCATGCTGTTGAACAGGAAATGCGGGCGGATGCGCGCCTGCAGCGCGTCGGCCTCGGCGCGGGCGTTGGCGTTGATCTGCGCCGCCCAGCGGTCGCTGACGTAGAAGTAGCGCAGCGCCAGCGCCGTGATCAGCGCCACCACCGCGGCGCTGCCCAGGATGAAGCGCCAGAGGCCGATCCCCTCGCCCAGCGTCGCGGCGCCCACGCTCGCATACAGCGCATGCACGATGCCGGCGCCCAGCATGGCGATCACGCTCGCCAGAGCGACCGCCGCCAGCGCGCCGGTGCGCAGCGGCAGGCGCGAAAGCGGCGCGCGGGCCACGCACAGCAGCGCGGTCACCGCGATCGCCAGCCACAGCGCGAACGCGCTGGCCGAGAGGAACTGGCGGATGTCCCACTGGCGCGCGCCGTCCGGCGCCAGCGCCACGATCACCACCGCCAGCTGGGCCATGCCCAGCATCACCGCCAGTCGCGGCAGCCGGCACAGGTCCGGCAGCCACGGTTCGGCGGCGCGCGGATCGGGCATCCGGTCAAGCGTCCGCGGCGGCGAAGCGTCTTTCCATCCAGTCGCCGAGGTCGCGGATTTCCTCCATGCAGACCTGGTGGGCCATCGGATAGCGGTGCCATTGCACCGGCACGCCGAGCGCCTGCAGCAGCTCCATGCTGCGCTGCGCGTGCACCAGCGGAATGACC
>DATHAV010000078.1:0-8664 GCA_035296505.1 Pseudoxanthomonas sp. | reverse complement strand
GGCCAGACGCGTATGACGCCGCGCGTGCCGCGGATTGATTCTCCATTCGCTCTTGAACTCGCACTTGCGCAACGCCGCCGAAGCGGCAGGATGCCTTGCGCTAGCGCGCGTCCTGCAGCGCGGCGAGGAATCGCCGCGGTGCGCCGTCGAAGCCCCCGTTGGACATGAACACGACATGGTCGCCGGCGCGTACCTGCCCCTCCAATGCGGCGATCAAGTCATCGGCGCTGGCCACCGCCTGCGCGTCGCCGCGGATCGCCGCGATCACCGCGCCCGCGTCCCACGCCAGTTCGGGGCGGTGCAGGAACACCACGACGTCGGCCCGATCCAGCGAAGGCGCCAGGGCCTGCGCATGCGCGCCCAGCCGCATCGAGTTGCTGCGCGGCTCCATCGCCACCACCACCCGTCCCGTCGCGCCGACGCGCGCGCGCAGGCCCTGCAGCGTGGTCGCGATCGCGGTGGGATGGTGGGCGAAGTCGTCGTAGACGGTGACGCCGCGCGCCTGCCCCAGCAGTTCGAGCCGCCGCTTGACGCTTCGGAACGTCGCCAAGGCGGGCATGACCTGCGCGACATCGACGCCGACCGCCGCGGCCGCGGCCAGCGCGGCCAGGCCGTTCAATACGTTGTGCCGGCCCAGCAGCGGCCACCGCACCTGGCCTATCTCCTGGCCGCGGCGCAGCACCGCGAACGTGCTGCCGTCGTGCTCGATCGGCCGCGCGCTCCAGTCGAACGACGCATCGAAGCCGAAGCGCTCGACCGGCGTCCAGCAGCCCATCGCCAGCACTTCGACCAGGCGCTCGTCGTGTCCGTTGACGATCAGCCGTCCTCGCGCGGGCACCGTGCGCACCAGATGGTGGAACTGGCGCTGGATCGCGGCCACGTCGGGGAAGATGTCGGCGTGGTCGTACTCGAGGTTGTTGAGGATCGCCACCAGCGGACGGTAGTGCACGAACTTGCTGCGCTTGTCGAAGAACGCGGTGTCGTACTCGTCGGCCTCGACCACGAACGCGCTGCCGCCGCCGAGGCGCGCGGACACGCCGAAATCCTCGGCGACGCCGCCGATGAGGAACCCCGGCGCGCGCGCCGCCGCCTCCAGCACGAAGACGAGGAGGCTGCTGGTGGTGGTCTTGCCGTGGGTGCCGGCCACGGCCAGGGTGTCGCGCCCGGGCAACACGTTTTCGGCCAGCCACTGGGCGCCCGAGGTGTAGCGGCCGCCGCCGTCGAGGACCGCTTCCACCGCGGCATTGCCCCGGGAAAGCGCGTTGCCGACGATGACCTGATCGCAGCCGGGCGAGATGTTCTGCGCCAGGTAGCCCTGCGCGAAGGGAACGCCCAGGGTTTCCAGCTGCGTGGACATCGGCGGATAGATCGCCTGGTCGCTGCCCTCCACCGTATGGCCGAGCTCGCGCGCCAGGACCGCCACGCCGCCCATGAAGGTGCCCGCGATGCCGAGGATATGGAGCTTGCTCATGCGCGCCGGCCGACCAGCGAAGATGCGCAGCCGTCCGGCCGCCGCGGGAACGGCCGCCCGCGGCCCGGGACTCGCTTGTCGTCAGCCAACGTCCTTGCCCGGGGATAGCGCCTCGACCAGGCGGTTGAACACCTCGTCCAGCGTGCCCACCCCGTCCACCACGGTCAGCTGGCCGTGCTGGCGGTAGTACTCGATCACCGGCGCGGTCTGGCTGTCGTACACCTCGAGGCGGGTGCGCACCGAGTCCGGGGCGTCGTCGGCGCGGCCTTGCGCGGCGGCGCGGCCGGCGATGCGCTCGACCAGCAGTTCGATCGGCACCGCCAGCTGCACCGCGTAGTCCATGCGCGTGCCCATCTTCTTCAGCAGTTCGTCCAGGGCGTCGGCCTGGGCCTGGTTGCGGGGATAGCCGTCGAGGATGAAGCCATTGGCGGTGTCCTCGCGGCGGAAGCGCGATTCCAGCATGCCCAGCAGGATCCCATCGGACACCAGCTCGCCGCGCGCCATCACTTCCTTGGCCTGCAGGCCCAGCGGACTGCCCGCGGCGACTTCCCCGCGCAGCAGGTCGCCGGTGGAAACATGCGGCACCTGCAGGTAATCCCGAAGGCGGGAGGCCTGCGTGCCCTTGCCCGATCAGGGTGGGCCCAGTAGTACCAATCGCATCGACTCACTCCCAGCTTGACGGCGCTAGCGGCGCGCGGATGGCGTGCGGCCACGACAGCGCTGCACCGCATCATGTGGGAAGCTTACCGCATCCCGCCAATTCGGAACGAACCGCACATGGTCCAAGGCAACCTCCTGTATGCGCAGTCCGGCGGCGTCACCGCCGTCATCAACGCCACCGCCGCGGCGGTGATAGACGAAGCGCGCGCGCGCAAGATCAAGGTTCTCGCCGGCCGCAACGGCATCCTCGGCGCATTGCGCGAGGACCTCATCGACACGACCAAGGAATCGGCCGCGGCCATCCGCGCCCTGGCCCACACCCCCGGCGGCGCGTTCGGCTCGTGCCGCTTCAAGCTCAAGTCGCTGGAGCAGGACCAGGCCCGCTACGAGCGCCTGCTGGCGGTGTTCAAGGCCCACGACGTGCGCTACTTCCTCTACAACGGCGGCAACGATTCGGCCGATACCGCGCTCAAGGTGTCGCGGCTGGCCAAGGCCTTCGACTACCCGCTGACCTGCATCGGCGTGCCTAAGACCATCGACAACGACCTCGCCGTCACCGACACCTGCCCCGGCTTCGGGTCGGCGGCCAAGTACACCGCGGTGTCGGTGCGCGAAGCCGCGCTCGACGTGGCGGCGATGGCCGACAGTTCGACCAAGGTGTTCGTGTACGAGGCCATGGGCCGCCACGCCGGCTGGCTGGCCGCCGCCGCGGGGCTGGCCGCCAAATCGCCGGACGAGGCGCCGCAGATCATCCTGTTTCCCGAACGCGCTTTCGATGAGGCCGCGTTCCTGGCCGAGGTCAGGAAGGTGGTCGCCAGAGTGGGCTGGTGCGTGGTCGTGGCCAGCGAAGGCATCCAGTACCCGGATGGCCGCTTCGTCGCCGACGCCGGCGGCGGCAAGGACTCGTTCGGGCATACCCAGCTCGGCGGCGTGGCCTCGTTCCTCGCCGGCCGGGTCAAGAACGAACTCGGCATGAAGGTGCACTGGACCCTGCCCGATTACCTGCAGCGTTCGGCGCGGCACATCGCCTCCAGGACCGACTGGGACCAGGCGCAGGCGGTGGGCAAGGCCGCGGTGCAGTTCGCGCTCAAGGGCCATAACTCGGTGATGCCGGTGATCGTGCGCACCTCCAGCGCCCCGTACCGCTGGAAGATCGAGGCCGCGCCGCTGGCCAAGGTGGCCAACCACGAGAAGAAGATGCCGGCCGGCTTCCTGCGCAAGGACGGCTACGGCATCACCCCGGCCGCGCGCGCGTACCTCGAGCCGCTGATCCGCGGCGAGGCCTACCCGCCCTACGGCCGCGACGGGCTGCCCCAGTACGTGGCGCTCAAGAACGTGGCGGTGAAAAAGAAGCTGCCGGCGTGGACGGACTGATACGGCTTGTGTACGTGGTTCCTGTCCTCGGCAGCACGGATGCGCGGTCGAATTAAGCCGTGTGGAATCGCTCCTGGATTGAATCAACCGATAAATTACACGCGCGCCAAGCCCAGCAGGATCCGGCGAATTTGCCGGTGCCGGTGCCGGTGCCGTTGATCATGCATGGCGGCCACTCGCACAAGCGCCGGTACGACACAGGTTCGGGCGGGCGGGCAGGCAAAGGCTTGAGGCAAGAAAGTTACTGGGATGGAAAATTAGACAAAAAGCTGGGGATTTTCAGGGATAGTTGGACAATGGCACTTAGAAGTGTCCGGAGGACGTGGCGACGACATTGAGGGGCGTTTCAGCAGGCTAGTTGAAGTTTTAGAGCGTACTGTTCCTCTGCTCAAGCGTCTTCACCCGCTTCAAAAGGCAAGGATTGATATCGATTTGCTCGGTGAAGGAACTCAGGCGAATGGGAAAATCAAAGAGAAACATTTTTCGAGGATGTAGAACTGGACGCTCCATCGTTGGAGGATTTGGTCCCCGCCCTGGAGCAGGTAATTCAACTTTATCCTAAAGGGCGTGATCACCCGTATGGACATCGATCTGGACACCCTGGTTATAGAGGAAACTGGAGAAGTTATATTTCCAGAATCAGCTGAGCTGTACATTGGAACGGATGGTTATGCCCAGGCAGGGAAAGAGGTGGACCTTTATGGGTCTTACTCGACCTTCATTGACGTATGGCTGAAAAAACCTTGTCAGACGGCGTAGTGCGAGAAAACAGCGAACCGTCTAAGCGCAACACCCTCGTCTGCAAGCGCTTCTACAGGGGTTGGAAAAAAGCTTCGGAGGCAGCAGGTGAGTCGCACTATTACGCCGGATCTTTGCAAAGAACGGGCTTTATCTGAAGCAAGCTCATTGTGATTCACTCAACCAGAGATAAGAGTCGCGACAGGCGAAGGCTTGGCAGCGCGCTTTTTAGCGCCAGACCACCGGGCAAGCCCCGCGGTGGCAGGTGACGTTGCTCCAATGCTTTCTTTCTCCTGGTTTTCGACTGTGGCAGCCGGCATCCGTCCGCCATGCTGCTGGTTGTTCTTCCTGCTTGCAGGATGCCAAGCCATGATGTCCGCCTCATCCAGCACCCGTCCCGGCCGCCGGCTATGCGGTAAGACCAGCCGCGACGAAGTTAGGCGCAACGCCATCGAGACGGCCTTGCCGCGCGCCTACAACCAGGCCGACGTCACCCTATGCGGGGGCCGCCTGTGCGCGAACATCGACGAATCGGCCCAGCGCTTCGGCGACCGAAAGCAGTACCCTCGCGTGAAGCCGCGAGAGTAGCGCCACTGCCGCACGCGTCCGATCAGCAGAGAAGCGGGTCCAATGGCGCAGGTCCGTGCCTGGGAACGTCCGGCAGCCAATCGGCTGCTCAGCCGCAAGGCTGGCCTTCCATCTTCACCTCCGCGGCGAAAGTCGAAACCGCGGGCGGCCTTTTCCCCGCGCCCGCGGCTTCTTTCGCATCCTGCAAATAGACACGCGCGCGGCCCTGGCCATCCAGCGTGGGCGTGTTGTCGGCCGGCTTGCGCCAGACCCGCACCACGGCCTGCTGCGTGGCGCAGGCCGCGCTGGGAACGCGGATGAGGTCGTTGAGCAGCCAGCCGGCGGCGACCGACGCCTTGGCCTGCTCGAACGGGACCAGGCGCGCGCGCGGCTGGCACTGCGGCGAGCTCCGCACCGCGAAGTCGTAGGGCGCGTCGGCCTTGCCGGTGAAGCGGCCTTCGAAGCGCACGCAGGCCTCCGGGATGGTGCGCAGGGTGTGGACGGCGCCGGTGGGCTGCGGCGCGGCGGCTTCACGCTCGATCTCGGGAGCCGGCGCGGCGGCCAACGGGATCGGGGCAAGCAACAGCAGCGACAGACTCGGCAGCGCGATGATCTTGCGCATGGGATTCTCCTTCGAAGGCACGGCCGCAGGCTGCCATGCAGCGCCTGAACCCAAACCCGGTCGGTTCGCTGGATCGAGCCGGATCGCACTGGATCGGGCACCGCGGCGCCACGCGCGTCCTCACGGAGACACCGCGGTGCGTATGGCAGTGTTGCCGGCATCCGGGTCATACTCCGGGCGCTTTTAGAGGATTGCTGAACTCACCGAGACATGGGCGGCCCACCGGCCGCCGCTGGGTCCGTCGCATGGTTCGACAGGCTCACCATCCGGGTTTCGAGGTTCGGCCGGTCCGCTGGTTCTATCCACAACCTTGGGAGGGGTCATGCTGGAACAACACGGTTTTCTGGAAGCTTGGGGTTTGACGCTGACGCTGATCTGCGCGGCGGTCGCGATCCTCTACGGCATCGTTTCCGCACGCTGGATCCTGGCGCAGCCCGCCGGCAGCGCGCGGATGCAGGAGATCGCGGCGGCGATCCAGGAAGGCGCCAGCGCCTACCTCAACCGCCAGTACATGACCATCGGCATCGCCGGCGCGGTGCTGTTCGTGCTGGTCGGCATCTTCCTGGACTGGGCCACGGCGATCGGTTTCCTGATCGGCGCGGTGCTGTCGGGCGCCGCCGGCTACATCGGCATGAACGTGTCGGTGCGGGCCAACGTGCGCACCGCGCAGGCCGCGCACAAGGGCATCGGCCCGGCCATGGACGTCGCGTTCCGCGGCGGCGCCATCACCGGCATGCTGGTGGTCGGCCTGGGACTGCTGGGCGTGGCGGGCTACTACCTGGTCCTGCAGCGGATGGGCTACGCCCTGGACGACACGCTGCACGCGCTGGTCGGCCTGGCCTTCGGCTCGTCGCTGATCTCGATCTTCGCGCGCCTGGGCGGCGGCATCTTCACCAAGGGCGCGGACGTCGGCGCGGACCTGGTGGGCAAGGTCGAGGCCGGCATCCCGGAGGACGACCCGCGCAACCCCGCGGTGATCGCCGACAACGTGGGCGACAACGTCGGCGACTGCGCCGGCATGGCGGCCGACCTGTTCGAGACCTACGCGGTCACCGTGATCGCCACCATGCTGCTGGGCAGCCTGATGGCGGCCGAGGCCGGAACCAACGCGGTGCTGTTCCCGCTGGTGCTGGGCGGGGTGTCGATCATCGCCTCGATCATCGGCGCGTTCTTCGTCAAAGTGCGCACCTCGTCCGACGGCAGGGTCGGCTCGATCATGGGCGCGCTGTACAAGGGCGTGATCATTTCCGCGGTGCTGGCGGCGATCGCGTTCTACCCCATCACCATGGACCTGATGGCCGACTCCAGCTACGGCGCGCTCAACCTGTTCTGGTGCGCGCTGATCGGGCTGGTGCTGACCGGCGTCATCGTGTGGATCACCGAGTACTACACCGGCACCCAGTTCAAGCCGGTGCGGCACGTGGCCGCCGCCTCGACCACCGGCCACGGCACCAACATCATCGCCGGCCTGGGCATCTCCATGAAGTCCACCGCGCTGCCGGTGATCGCGGTGTGCATCGCCATCTGGGGCGCGTTCGCGCTGGGCGGCCTGTACGGCATCGCCATCGCCGCCACCGCCATGCTGTCGATGGCCGGCATGATCGTGGCGCTGGACGCCTACGGGCCGATCACCGACAACGCCGGCGGCATCGCCGAGATGGCCGAGCTGCCGCCGGAGATCCGCAGCATCACCGACCCGCTGGACGCGGTCGGCAACACCACCAAGGCGGTGACCAAGGGCTACGCGATCGGTTCGGCGGCGCTGGCGGCGCTGGTGCTGTTCGCCGACTACACCCACAACCTGCAGACCGCCAACCCCGGCACCGTGTTCACCTTCGACCTGTCCAACCACATGGTGATCATCGGCCTGCTGATCGGCGGCCTGATCCCGTACTTGTTCGGCGCCATGGCGATGGAGGCGGTGGGCCGCGCGGCCGGCTCGGTGGTGGAGGAAGTGCGGCGCCAGTTCCGCGAGATTCCGGGGATCATGGCCGGCACCGCCAAACCCGACTATTCGCGCGCGGTGGACATGCTGACCAAGTCGGCGATCAAGGAGATGATCGTGCCCTCGCTGCTGCCGGTCGCGGTGCCGGTGGTGGTGGGCCTGCTGCTGGGCCCGCAGGCGCTGGGCGGCCTGCTGATCGGCACCATCGTCACCGGACTGTTCGTGGCCATCTCCATGACCACCGGCGGCGGCGCGTGGGACAACGCCAAGAAGTACATCGAGGACGGCCACCACGGCGGCAAGGGATCGGAGGCGCACAAGGCCGCGGTGACCGGCGACACCGTGGGCGACCCGTACAAGGACACCGCCGGCCCGGCGATCAACCCGCTGATCAAGATCATCAACATTGTCGCCTTGCTGCTGGTGCCTGTGCTGCCGATGGATGGCTGGATCGGCGGCAGCGAGCGCAGCGCCGTGATCCCGGTAATGGGTCCGGGGCAGCCTGCGGGCGGTGGATCGATGCAGGCACGCCTGGACTTGGAGTTCGGTTCGATGGCCCTGGCGGCCGGCGCGGGCGCATTGCTGCCCGTGGTGCCGGACACGACGCTGGAAGCCGCGCCTTCGGCACAGCCGCCGACAACGGCCACCACGACCCCAGGGGTGGGCCGGGCACCGGTACCAACAGCGAGCGACTGGCGATGAAACGGACCGGTGCCGGGTAGCGGTGGCTGATCGCCAACGGTATCGATTGGCAGCACGCCATCCTGGGCAGGCCCGGCGCGACCGCGCTGGGCGCGCTGGCTACCGACGCGCACCGCGTCCAGGTCAGGGTTGACTGACGATGCAGTTCGACTGATCGCCGGTCTATGCAGAATGGATTTCCACAAATGGCGAAAGACAAAAAAATAATACCAACCAGATGAAGAAAATTCTTGCATCGATATTTATTGCGTTGCTATTCTTCAATATTTCCTGCGAAGAGCATTCAAACATCCTAATGCAGGAAAACAAGGAAGTGAACGAGACAAGAGACAATGACTCTCCAGCCAACCTCGCAGAAGCGTATTTTCAATATGAAGAATGGGATTCAGCGAGCGAATCCGAGGGAACTTATGAAAACGGCGGCAAAATAATTCAGTTTAAGAATTAGGGGCTGTAGTAGATAACGTCAGCTTTCAGCCCACTCCTTCAATGTCTTGGGTTGTTGTTTTGGGGTTCCGTAGTTGAATCTAAACTCACACTCTTTCAGGAACAAGGGGAATGTGTTCTTGGGGATGCCGTTGTACT
>DATHAV010000077.1:0-2276 GCA_035296505.1 Pseudoxanthomonas sp. | reverse complement strand
TGAGCGTCCACCCGCACGCTCAAGGCGAGGTGTCCGCTTTGGTTCCGGTTTCCCTCCGCGCCGGCGCCGGCTCGCGCTGCAGCGCCTCGAGGATCTTCCGGCCGGCGCGGCCGTCCTGCGGCTGCAGGCCGAGGCGTTGCTGTTCCAGCACGATCGCCCGGCGGGTGAGCGTGCCGATCATTCCGTCGGCTTCGCCGATGGCGTGGCCGCGGGCCAGCAGCAGGGTCTGCAGCTGTCGACGCTCGTCGCGCCCCAGGCCCGGGTCGTCGGTGGGCCACGGATTGACCAGCGGGCCGCCGCCCCGGAGCCGGTCGGACAGGGTCGCGATGGCCAGCGCGTAGCTTTCGGCCGCGGTATAGGCATAGATCGCGTCGAAGTTGCGGTGCACCAGGAATGCCGGGCCCTTCCTGCCCGCCGGCAGCAGCAGCGCCGCGGGTGCCTCCGAAGCCGTGAGCGCGCTGCCGTCCACGCGAGTCACGCCGCGAGCCGCCCAGTCGCGCAGCGGCCGCTTGCTGCGGCGTCCGGCGAGAGAAGCGTCGAAGCCCGCGGGCAGGGTCACCTCGTGACCCCACGGCTCGCCGCTGCGCCAGCCGGCCCGCTTCAGGTAGTTGGCGGTCGAGGCCAGTGCATCGGGGATGCTGCCGACCAGGTCGCGGCGGCCGTCGCCGTCGCCGTCCACCGCGATGCGCTGGTAGGTCGAAGGCATGAACTGGGTATGGCCGAACGCGCCCGCCCAGGAGCCGGTGAGGCCTTCGGGCCGCAGGTCGCCGGACTGCAGCAATTTCAGGACGGCGAACAGTTCGCCCCGGAAGAAATCCTGGCGCCGGCCGAAGCACGACAAGGTGGTCAGCGAAGCGAGCAGCGGGCGCTTGCCGAAGGTCCTGCCGTAGTCGCTCTCCACCCCCCACACCGCGACCACGGTCTGCGCATCCACGCCGTACTGCCGCGACACCCGCGCCAGCGTGTCGGCATGGGCCTGCAGCATCGCCTGTCCGTCATTGACGCGCCGCTGGTCGACCAGTGCGGCAAGGTAGTCCCAGATCGGCGTCTTGAACTCCGGCTGCGCGTCGAGGAGTTCGAGCACGCTCATGTCCGGGGTTTGGGTGGCCGCGTGGGCATCGAAGGCGGCGGCTACGCCCGCCGCCGTAGCCTTGGGACCCAGGTCCGACAGGCAGCGCCGGAATGCCGCCTCATCCGCCTGCGCGGGCTGGCCCGACAGCGCCAGCAGCAACAGTCCCATTCCCTTCGCGCAACTCTTCATGGATTTCGCACTCGATCGCTGCCGGAGCGCGAGAATACCGTGCATTCCAATGCAGATGCATGCGTGGGAGGTTCATTGCGCCGCAAACGTTTTGGCGCACATGCGAAGGGCCCCGTCGCCGGGGCCCTTCGCTGTCGAATCGCATTACGCGACGCTGGCGTCGGGACGCCCGCTCGGATCAGTAGCGGCGATTGCTGCTGTAGTCGTCATGCGAGCTGAAAGCGTCCTTGACCGCGGCCTTGGCGCGCTCCCAGGTCAGCTTTGAATTGCCCTTGGTCTTTTCCCAACCCTCGCGCAGCTCGTTCTCCATCGAGTCGTCCCACTGGCGGTCGCCGTAGCGGGTGCGCGACTGGGTGCCGTAGCGGTACGCCGGCTGATAATCCTCGAAGGTCTCGTCGCTGTCGCGGTACGGGGTCTGCTCGAAGCGCGAGCCGAAGTACCGGTCGCTTTCCTCGTACGTGCTGTAGGTGCGGTCGGCGCGGTCCCAGGAGTCGCGCGCAGCGTGCCTGGCCTCGCTCCAGTCCAGGGTCGAGGTGCCGCGGCTGCTGTCCCACTCGCGCTGCAGTTCGCTTTCGCTGTCGTCCCAGGTGCGCCCGGCGTACTTTTCGCGGCCCTGCAGGCCGAAGCCGTAGGCCGAGGCGTACTCGCGGTCGAAGTCGCGGCTCTTGTCGATGTAGTCGCGGTTCTTGTGCTCCTCGCGCCAGTAGTCGATTTCGCCGGTGGGATCGATGCGCTCGGCCACGCCCTTGCCGGCGACCGCGCCGGCGACCACGCCCACCGCGGCGCCCACCAATGTGCCGATGGGACCGAATACGGTACCGGCCAGCGCACCGCCTGCCGCGCCTCCGGCGATGCCGCCCACGCCTACGCCGACAGGGTGGGAGCCCGGCGCGCCGGTGATGGGATCGGGATTGAGATCGCGATTGTGCTTGTCGTCTGTCATGCCTCTGCTCCGTAAAGGATGGGAAAGGGCGCCCGGGCTCATGAGCGTTCGGATTCGTGGCTTGGCCGCCCG
>DATHAV010000076.1:0-7050 GCA_035296505.1 Pseudoxanthomonas sp. | reverse complement strand
CGCCGGCGCCGCCGACACGCTCGACCGCGCCTGGCACCTGCGCAACCTCGTCGAACTGCGCGAGGGCGCGCGGCTCTCCATCGTCGAACACCACCTCGCGGCCGGTCCCCACGCGCACCTGGCCAACGCGTTGACCCACGTGCACCTCGCCCGCGGCGCCGCACTTACCCATGCACGCGTGCAGCGCGACGGCGACCGCGCCACGGCGCTGCTGCGCACCGACGCCGTGCTGGCCCGCGATGCGCTGTACCGGCGCGTGGACCTGGAGCTCGGCGCGGCGCTGTCGCGCCATGAGCTCAACGTGCGGCTGGAGGGCGACAACGCGCGGCTCGTCGCCGATGGCGTGCTGCTGGCCAGCGGCCGGCGGCACCTGGACACGCGCCTGGGGATCGAGCACATCGGCCGCGGCACGGGCTGCGAACTCACCTGGCGCGGCCTGGGCGCCGGGCGCGGGCGCGCGGTGTTCCATGGCGGCATCCTGATCCGCGAAGGCGCCGACGGCACCGACGCCAACCTGTCGAACAAGAACCTGCTGCTGTCCGAGGGCGCGGAGATCGACACCCAGCCGGTGCTGGAGATCCACGCCGACGAGGTCAAGGCCGCGCACGGCGCCACCGTCGGCCGGCTGGATGCGAACGCGCTGTTCTACCTGCGCTCGCGCGGGCTTCCCGAAGCCCAGGCGCGCCAGCTGCTGACCGGGGCGTTCTGCCGCGAGCCGCTGGCGACGATCGAGGACCCGGCGCTGCGCGAGGCGCTGGCCGCCCATGTCGACGACGCACTGACGCAATCGGGGGGGGCATGAACCCGACCGCCAACGCCAGCCGTTCCGGCGCCGCGCACGCCATCGACTGGGCGGCCGTGCGCGCGGATTTTCCCCTCCTGGAACGCCAGGTCCACGGCAAGCCGCTGATCTACCTGGACAGCGCCAACACCGGGCAGAAGCCGGCGTCGGTGATCGAGTGCGTGGACGCGTTCTATCGCCTGCACAACGCCAACGTCAGCCGCGCGGTGCACACGCTCGGCACCGAGGCCACCGAAGCCTACGAAGGCGCCAGGCGCAAGCTGGCCGAGTTCCTGAAGGTGCGCGGCGACGAACTGGTGCTGTGCAGCGGCACCACCTTCGCGCTGAACCTCATCGCCTATTCCTGGGCGCTGCCGCGGCTGCAGGCCGGCGACGCGATCCTGGTCTCGCGCATGGAGCACCACGCCAACATCGTGCCGTGGCAGCTGGTCGCGCAGCGCACCGGCGCGCAGGTGCGGGTGGCCGAGATCCTGCCCGACGGCTCGCTCGACCTGGCCGCGCTGCGCGCGGCGATGACGCCGCAGGTGAAGCTGCTGGCGCTGTCCCACGTGTCCAACGTGCTGGGCACGGTCAATCCGGTGCGCCAGATCTGCCGCGAGGCGCGCAGGCGCGGCATCGTGACCGTGATCGACGGCTCGCAGGCGGCGCCGCACCTGGCGCTGGACATCGCCTCGCTGGGCTGCGACTTCTACGCGTTGACCGGCCATAAGATGTGCGGGCCGACCGGCACCGGCGCGCTGTGGGCGCGGCGCGAGCACCTGCAGGCGATGCCGCCGTTCCTGGGCGGCGGCGAGATGATCCGCGAGGTCAGCTTCGACGGCACCGTGTTCAACCAAGGCCCGCACAAGTTCGAGGCCGGCACCCCCAACATCGCCGGCTTCGCCGGCCTCGGCGCCGCGGTCGACTACCTGCAGGCGCTGGGCATGGCGCAGGTGCAGGCGCGCGAGGCCGAACTGCTGGCCCATGCCACCGAGGAACTGCGGAAGATCGAAGGGCTGCGCATCTTCGGCAGCGCGCCGGGCAAGGCCGCGGTGATTTCGTTCCTGATCCAAGGCGCGCATGCGCACGACCTGGCCACGCTGCTCGACCTGGAGGGCGTGGCGATCCGCTCGGGCCAGCACTGCGCCCACCCGCTGCTGCGGTTCTACGGGGTCGCGGCCACCTGCCGCGCCTCGTTCGCGTTCTACAACACGCACGAGGAAATCGAACGTTTCGTCGCCGCGCTGGACAAGACGCGCCGCCTGCTGGCGTGACCGCAGGCCGCGACGCCATCGACCCGCGCGCGTGCGCCCGCCCTAGAATCGCGTCCATGGACGACCTCCGCTTTCGCCACGCCACGCCCGCCGATATCCCGGCGCTCGTGGCGCTGGTCACCTCCGCCTACCGCGGCGAGGAAAGCCGCCGCGGGTGGACCACCGAGGCCGACCTGCTGGACGGGCCGCGCATCGACCCGCAGGTGCTGCAGGCCGACATCGAGCGCCCCCGCAGCACGGTGATCGTCGCCGAGCGCGATAACCGCATCCTCGCCTGCGTGCACGTGGCCGACGAGCACGGCGCCGGCTACCTGGGCATGTTCTCGGTCCGCCCCGATGCGCAGGGCGGCGGCATGGGCAGCGCGCTGATGCGCGAGGCCGAGCGCCACGCGCGCGAGGACTTGGGCCTGCCGACGATGCGCATGACCGTGATCGACGTGCGCGACGAGCTCATCGCCTACTACCAGCGCCGCGGCTACGCGCGCACCGGGATCAAGAAGCCGTTTCCCTACGGCGACATCCGCTTCGGCATACCCAGGCGCGAGGACCTGCGCTTCGAGGTGCTGGAGAAGCCCCTCACGGGGACGGCGACATGAGCCAGACCTGGACCTTCGTCTGCGCCGCCGGCGAACTCCTGCCCGGGGAAGCGAGAACCGCCTGGGACGAGGTGACCGCGGCGCCGATCCTGGTGCTGAACCTGGACGGCGAGCTGTACGCGCTGGAGGACAAGTGCAGCCACGAGGATTTCGAGCTGTCGGCCGGCGCCTTCGACCCGGCCGCCGGCACCGTCGAGTGCGTGCTGCACGGCGCGCGCTTCGACGTGCGCGACGGCAGCCCGCTGTGCGCCCCGGCCTACACGCCGGTGCCGAAGTTCCCGGTCAAGCGCGAACACGGCGCCATCTGGACCCGCGACGACCGGAAGTGACGGGCGTGTGAGCTCAAGATCTCGGTGCTTCGACTCTCGACAGCACCGCCGCCTGCCCAGGCGCACTAAACCGTGAAATATTCGGCAAGACTACGATGGCGGGCACCGCGACACGTGTTGCTTGTGCGCCGCCTATATCTACCGGCAAAGGTCTGGTACCACCGACATACCGGCAAGTGCCCATACATGATTTTCACAGCGCCGGGTTTGCCGCTCGCTATGCTCATCAGAAGAACACATGGAGGTTGCAATGAGGATCAAGCCGGTTTACCGCGCAATGATGCTGCTGTTTGCGGCGGTATTCACCGCCTGCGCCGGGTCTACTCGGGGCACCAAGGCGCCAGTCCCCTTCCCGCCCGCGGCGCCGGCCAACCGCACCGGCGAACCGGCCGCTGCGATGCAGGCCGCCCCCCGCGCAAGCACCGTGCACGCGACACCACAGGAGAAGCCCGCCATGACCCCCACCGAAGCCGATGCCGCAGTCGCCCCGACCCTGAGCGCGGAAGAGGTGGGGCGGCGGTTCCTGAAGCTGATCGAGGGCCTGGAGTCGCGGAGCCAACTCGATCTGGAGCGGGTGAAAAAAGCCATGGGGCTGGAGTTCTCGACGGTCCCTGGAACGACTGACCATTTCGCTTCACAAGGCGCTCTTGGGTCGAACTGGAGCTATGTCGTCGGCTTTATCGACGCGCCGCCGCCAATCAACAAGGTGATATACCTGGACTTCAGGAACTCGGTGGACCGCTTCGCCGACATGACCGCCGTCTGCGCCAACGACTTCGAGCATTGGCACAACGCGTTTGTCGCCATGGGGTTCTACCCCGCCGAAATCCGCGGGGAAATAGGCCAGCTCGAAAGCTGGCGCTACCACAAGCACGACTTCGCGTTTTACGTCGCTCCCCAGAATGTGGTCGCAGGCCAAGCCGGGCGCCTGTGCTTCCACTCGATACGCATGCAGAACTGACCCGGGAGCATAGGGATGGCCAAGCCCAATCCATAGCTCTGAAGCCGCGCTGGCGCGGTTCGCCGCGCAGCCCGGCGCCACGCCGGACCAGGAGGCCCAGCTGCGGGCGGCCGTAGTCGCCGATGCCGACCGGCTCGCTCTGCTCAACCGTCAGGCCGCGGGCGGGCAACTCACGGGCTTTGCCCTGGAAGAGCCGGGCGGCGCGCCCATCCCGACCGGCGCCTACGACAAGCAGGCCGGCATCGTCGCCTTGCCGGCGGCCGGCTTCCGGCCGAGCGGCGCGGCCGCCGGCGACGACCTGAAAGCCATGGTCACCGTCGATTTCGCCCACAGGACGTACCAGGACGCGGCCAGCCAGACCCAGACCGTCAGCCAGGACATGGTGCGCCTGCCTTGCCCCACGCGAGCCGTCCGCGCCTAATGGATAAACTGTCCCAGGTTGAAACCAGGCGGCTCGATGAACCATTCCACCGTAATTGCCGCAAACGACTACCGGCGCGAGCGCTGGAAGAACGGGCGCGGCTGGACCCTGGAGATCGTGCGCGTACCCGATCACGGGCAGTGGGACTGGCGGCTTTCGATCGCCGAGATCGAAGGGAATGCTTCGTTTTCCGAATTCCGCGGGATGGACCGCGAATTGGTCCTGCTGCAGGGCGACGGCCTGCGCCTGAGGTTCGACGACGGCGAAGCCCACACTCTGCACCCGCCGCACCAGCGCATGCGTTTCCCCGGCGAGCGTGCAGTCGACGCCGAACCGGTGAATGGCCTCACCCACGCCTTCAACCTGATGTGGCGTCGCGATACGGTGGTCGCCGAGCTGCTGTACAGGCCCCTGGTGGGGCCGATGCTGTTCTTCGCCGACCCCCACACCACCTGGGCGGTGCACCTGATCGCGGGACAGGCGAAGTTCGACCAGGCCTCGGGCCTGCCGCCGCTGTGGCAGGGCGACACCGCACTGCTCGTCGCTGGCCAGGAGCGCACCCGCTACGTGCTGGAGGGCGGAGGCGAGCTGCTGGCGATCAAGCTGACGCCGCCCGACCGATCCTGAGCCGGGGTGCGGGCATCGGGCGTCGCGTCGGGCGCAGGCGTACTCGCTCGATCGATAGGGCTGCTGCCTGCACCCTCTTGATTGCGAAAAAAACATCGCCCGGCCGCACTTTATGCGTACCGGGCGATGACGGCGCCGTCGACAGCTAGGTGCCGCGTCCTGCGGCCTGTTGTCGCTTGGCCTGCACTCCGCAGCGCACTGCTGCGGCAAATCGGTACGTCCCTGTCGGCGTCCGGCCTGTTCCCTTGGCTTCCTGCCCCTTGGGTTACGCGGATGCTCCCTGCGTCGCGAACCCGGAATCGATATCAGCGTCGGGCGACGGGCTTGGCCGGCTCCCTGGCGGCGGTGGCGGGCTTGGCCGCGGCTGTCGGGGCGGCAGCCCCGCCGCCCAGCTCGATCCGGTCGCGATTGTTTTCCACCGTCTTCAGGCCGATGCCCTTGACCAAGGCCAGCGCCTCGGCGCTCTTGAACGGGCCGTTGGCCGTGCGGTACTCGACGATGGCCTGCGCCTTGGCTGGGCCGACGTTGACCAGCACCGCGTCGAGGGCCGCGGCGTCGGCGGTGTTGATGTTGACCTTGTCTGCGGCGAAGGCGCTGGTGGCCAGCAGCAGGGACAGGGCAAGCGACTTGAGGACGATGGCGAACGATTTCATGGCGACTCTCCTTGTGGCGATGGGTTGGGTTGGCCGGGGAGCCGGAGCCTGTCCGTTCCGCCGGTGTGGAAAGTCTCCGCCGCCGCGCATCCCCGAACCATCCTCGCACCGCCCTAATGCCTGCCGGTGGACTCCGCGCGTGGCGGTAGGTAAAGACCTACCCGCAGCGGCCGCTCATGGGTCCTGCCGGCCGGCGGCGTAGAATCGCGGCACCGCCTCACTTCCGGGAATTCCATGGACAACGCCAAGGTCGAGCGCTTCGTCGAGGAGAAATGGGACGACGACATCGTCCCGCAGCTGGTCGAGTACATCCGCATTCCCAACAAGTCGCCGATGTTCGACCAGGACTGGGCGGCGCACGGCTACATGGAGGACGCCGTCGGACTGATGGAGAAATGGGCGCGCGCGCAGGCGATACCGGGCATGCGGCTGGAGGTGGTGCGGCTGCAAGGCCGCACGCCGCTGATCTTCATCGAGATCCCGGCCAGCGGCCCGGAAACCGGCGCCGACACGGTGCTGCTGTACGGGCATCTGGACAAGCAGCCGGAAATGACCGGCTGGGACGACGGCCTCGGGCCGTGGACGCCGGTGCTGCGGGAGGACAAGCTGTTCGGCCGCGGCGGCGCCGACGACGGCTACGCGCTGTTCGGCTCGCTGGCGGCGATCCAGGCGCTGCAGCAGCAGGGCGTCCCCCACGCGCGCTGCGTGGTGCTGATCGAGGCCTGCGAGGAGTCGGGCAGCTACGACCTGCCGGCCTACGTCGACCATCTCGCCGATCGCATCGGCATGCCGTCGCTGGTGGTGTGCCTGGACTCGGGCTGCGGCAACTACGAGCAACTGTGGTGCACCACGTCGCTGCGCGGCATGGCCGGCGGCAATCTGTCGGTGAAGGTGCTGTCCGAAGGCGTCCATTCGGGCGACGCCTCGGGCATCGTGCCGTCCAGCTTCCGCATCCTGCGCTCGCTGCTGTCGCGGCTGGAGGACGAAGCCACCGGAGCGATCCGCGCCGACGATCTGTCCGTCGAAATCCCGGAGGAACGCCGGCGGCAGGCGGCCAAGGTCGCCGAGGTGCTGGGCGACGAAGTGCACGGCAAGTTCCCGTTCCTGCCGGGCATGCGCCCGATGGGCGGCGACCTGACCGAGCTGGTGCTCAACCGCACCTGGCGGCCGGCGCTGTCGGTGACCGGTGCCGGCGGACTGCCGTCGCTGGATTCGGCCGGCAACGTGCTGCGCCCGCTGACCGCGGTCAAGCTGTCGCTGCGGCTGCCGCCCACGCTGGACGGCAGGCGCGGCGGCGAAATCCTCAAGCAGCTGCTGCTGCGCGACCCGCCCTACGGGGCGCACGTCGAACTGGCGCTGGAGAAAGCCTCCAGCGGCTGGAATGCGCCGGCGCTGTCGCCGTGGCTGG
>DATHAV010000075.1:0-3172 GCA_035296505.1 Pseudoxanthomonas sp. | reverse complement strand
CTTATCGGGCTTGTTGTGGGCATCATCTTTAGCTTGGTTGCAAAGTTGCCAAGACGGGTTGTATAGAAGTCAACATAGAACTATTAAGGCGGGTCTTGACCCGCTGCATCACGAAAAGCCCCGCCAAGTGCGGGGCTTCTTCTTTAGCCGCTTGCCTGTTGCTGTTGCAGGACGGTATCGATCATTTGCATGACGAAGCGCTGCTGTGCCTTGGGCAGTTGGGTGATGCGTTCGAGCTGTTGTTGCAGCTTGGGTGCCGGGCCGCGTTTGGCGGTGCTGCGTGCGGTCTGCCCGCCGATCAACGCTTCCACGGTGACGCCGAGGGTGCGCGCCAGCAGCGGCAGTAATGAAATCGGCACCCGTCGGTGTCCGCTCTCGTAGGCGGTGACGGCCTGCTGGGACACGCCCAGGGCTTGGGCCAGTTGCACCTGGGTCAGGCCCTGGGCCTTGCGCAGCTGCGCCAGGCGTTCGCCAAAGGCCACAAAAAAGTCGCGTTCGTCGGTGCTGATGGCCACGGTCGGCGGGAGATCGATGAGGAGGTGCTGCATACCGTAAGCCCGGAGTTCTGGAAGTGCGGTTGAACATACCACGAAAACGTGTAACATCCGATTGTGGTTTTTTATCGTTCGACCCCCTTGACAGGTTTTTACCAGGAGCCCCGGCCATGGCCCGCATCCCCGAAGTGGAAATCGGACGGCTCAAGGCGTAGGTCAGCGTGCAGCGTCTGGTGGAGGCCAAGGGCGTGGCCCTGGCCCTGCACGGGGCCGACCTGCACGGCCGCTGCCCGTTCCACGAGGACCGCACGCCCTCGCTGGTGGTCAGTCCCGCGAAGAACCTGTGGCACTGCCTGGGCGCGTGCCGGATCGGTGGCGGCCCGATCGACTGGGTGATGAAGGCCGAGGGCGTGAGCTTCCGGCATGCGGTGGAGCTGCTGCGCGAAGCACAGGGAGGTGCGAGTGCCGCGAGCGCAGGACGCGCGGGCGCGGCCCACGATGCGCCGCTCAGTGAAGCGGTCGTGCGGCAGGCCACGGTGCGCAAGCTGAGCCTCCCGGTGGCGGCGGAGGCCGACGATGCCGCGCTGCTGGGCCAGGTGATGGGCTATTACCACAACACGCTCAAGCAAAGCCCCGAGGCGCTGGCGTACCTGGACCAGCGCGGCATCGGCTCGGAGGAGGCGATCGACCGCTTCGGGCTGGGCTTTGCCAACCGCACGTTGGGGCTGCGGCTGCCGGCGATGAACCGCAAGGCCGGGGCCGAGGTGCGCACGCGCCTGCAGCGGCTGGGGGTGCTGCGTGCGAGCGGGCACGAGCACTTCAACGGCTCGCTGGTGATCCCGGTGCGGGACGATGCACAAGGAGGTGCGAGTGCCGCGAGCGCAGGACGCGCGGGAGCGGTGGCTGGCGCCGTGGTCGAGGTGTACGGCCGCAAGATCACGCCGAACCTGCGGCCGGGCACGCCCTTGCACTTGTACCTGCCGGGGCCGCACCGCGGGGTGTGGAATGCCGAGGCCTTGGGATCGAAGGAGCTGATCCTGTGCGAGTCGCTGATCGACGCGCTGACGTTCTGGACAGCCGGCTACCGCAACGTGACCGCCGCCTATGGCGTGAACGGGTTCACCGACGAGCACCGGGCCGCACTGCGCGAGCACGGCACGCAGCGGGTGCTGGTCGCCTTTGACCGCGACGCCGCTGGCGACACCGCCGCCGCGACGCTGGCCGCGCAGCTGATGGCCGAGGGGATCGAGTGCTACCGCCTCCAGTTCCCGAAGGGGATGGACGCCAACGAATACGCGCTCAAGGTGCGGCCGGCGGCGAAGTCGCTGGGCGTGGTGATCCGCAAGGCGGAGTGGATCGGCACCGGCACGCCGCGCACGGTGCGCGAGGTGACGCCAACAGCAACAGCGGTCGGCAGGAAGGAGGATGCGGCTTCGGCGACAGGGCCGGCCGATCTTCCTTTGGCCGCTGCGGTTGACGCCGAAGCCGAAGCCGCGGCCAAGCAAGAATCCGCCGCCGTGATCGAGGCCGAAACCTCCGCGTTGCCGGCCTCGCCGGTGCCCTCGTTGCCGACCGTGCCGGTGGAGGTCGGCGAGCGCGAGGTGACGTTGACGCTGGGTGAGCGCCGCTATCGCGTGCGCGGTCTGGCGAAGAACCTGGCTTACGACACCTTGAAGGTGAACCTGTTGGTGTCGTGCGCCGCACAGGGAGGTGCAAGTGCCGCGAGCGCAGGATGCGCGGGAGCGGTCGGCGAGCGGTTCTACGTGGACACACTGGACCTGTACGCGGCCAGGGCGCGGGCGAGCTACACGACGCAGGCGGCGGTGGAGCTGGGGGTGGCCGAGGACGTGATCCGCGCCGACCTGGGCCGGGTGTTGCTGCAGCTGGAATCCCTGCAGGACGCCGCGATCAAGCAGACACTGACGCCGGCGGTGATCGAGGCGGCCTTGCCGCCGGAGTTGGAAGTGGCGGCGCTGGCGTTGTTGCGTGATCCGGACTTAGCGCAGCGCATCGTGCGTGATGTGTCGGCGGTGGGCGTGGTCGGCGAGGACGGCAATGCGCTGGTGGGTTACTTGGCGGCGGTGTCGCGCAAGCTGGACAAGCCGCTGGCGGTGCTGATCCAGAGCACCAGCGCGGCCGGCAAGAGCACGCTGATGGAGGCGCTGCTGTCGCTGATGCCGGAGAACGAGCGCGTGCATTACAGCGCGATGACCGGGCAGTCGTTGTTCTACCTCGGCGAGGGCGACCTCAAGCACAAGATCCTGGCCATCGCCGAGGAAGAAGGGGTGCGCCAGGCGGCGTATGCGTTGAAGCTGTTGCAGAGCCAGGGCGAGCTGACCATCGCCAGCACCGGCAAGGACCCGACGACCGGCAAGCTGGTGACCGAGGAGTACCGGGTGGAAGGCCCGGTGATGCTGCTGCTGACCACCACGGCCATCGACCTGGACGAGGAGTTGTTGAACCGCTGCCTGGTGCTGACGATCAACGAGAGCCGCGAGCAGACCGCGGCGATCCATCAGCGGCAACGGTCGGCGCGGACGTTGGCCGGGTTGCTGGCGGGCAAGGACGCCGAGCGCATCCGGGAGGTGCACCGGGCCGCGCAAACCCTGTTGCGCCCGGTCGCGGTGGTGAATCCCTATGCCGAGGCGCTGACGTTCCGCAGCGAGAGCACGCGGATG
>DATHAV010000074.1:0-8061 GCA_035296505.1 Pseudoxanthomonas sp. | reverse complement strand
TATTCCCTTCGGCTCGCGCCGCCGCCTGACCCAATGCCTGAGTCATGCGCATGAACGCTCCTAAGTCGTCGTTAACTAGCGCTTCCCAGGTGAGGTTAACGATGCGGCCGTATTTGCCCACCTTGTAGGGCAGGGACTTGTCTTCATCCAAGCTCCCGTACGTGTATTCGCCGCCTTCGGGCACCGGCAGCAGAGCAGGGGCGCTGCCCAGGATTGAGCGCGACTGTGGCTTGAAGTCGGGCACGTTGATTTTCCGCGTCCAGGCGTTATAGGTCGCCGGCTCAGTCGCAAAACCGCTGCGCAGCGCTTTGCCCAGGCTGTTTTCGAGGATGGCAGGAAAATCGCTCGTGCTCATTGCGGCGCGCACCAGCGAGGAACCACTACGGCCGGTGTCGCCCAGGTCGCGACCGCCGCGTGCGACGCAGGCCCGCATGATGTCGATCATGCTCATGCCAGAGACGTCGCCCACGCCGGCGTGTGGCTTCTCGATCTGGATTCCGGCGCGCAGTGCGACAAGATCGCTTGCCGCTGCCACCAGGTCGCGGCCGCCACGCGATCCGCCCGGATAGGCTGAGGGAGTGCGGCCGCCCGCAATGACAGCCGCGCCGCCGCTGAGCGGTCCGGAGTCACGTGCCAGGTGCGCCAGGACGCGCTGGCCAAACTCCTGCGTTGAAACGGCGGGATCGCCGAGCGCAGAAATCAGCAGGTCAGGCACGCCTTGGTGATGCATTGATGCGGCGGCCATCGAACGAATTTCCTCGTTACGCTGGCGCAGTTGCGCCAGCGCATCAACAGGCGCCGACGATGCGGAAGAGGGCGCGGCGCCGGCTGCGGCGGGTGTATTGGATTGAGGCATCAAAAGCTCCTGAGGTGTGTTGTGGTAGGTGCGGAAGCTGGCGGGAGAATGCGCCGCGATTTTCAGCGGCTCGGCGATCTCGTCGACAAAGCCCAGCCGCAACGCCTCCTCGGCGTTCAACCAAGTCTCAGCGTCGAGAAGAGCAATCAATTTTTCCCGGCTCAACTTGGAACGGCCGTAGCCGGCGAGCATGGCGTCACGGTGTTTGTCCAGGATCTCGGCCATCTCGCGATGTGCCGCAGAATTTCCCGCCGTGCTGGTCAGCGGGTTGTGGACCATCAACAGCGCGTTGGCTGCGGCAATTACGCGCTTTCCGGCCATGGCGATATAGCTGGCAGCAGATGCCGCGACGCCATCGATATAAACCGTCGGCTGCCGTGGCTGGAGGGCGTTGAAGATCGTAAGCGCCTCATGCACGTTTCCGCCCGGCGAGTTGATCCGTACCTCCACGGCGGCGGCGGGCTGCGCTGCCAGGCTGGCCACTACCGTCGCGGCAAGGCCGGAATGAATTTCGTCGTAGAGAAAAAGTTGGATTGGCATGCGGCTATCGTGCAACAGGATTTAGTGACATCGATCCCGCACAGATGTCACACGCGTGAAGCCTGCAGGATGCGCAAAAACTGGCGGCGCGATCGCGGCAACGGCGCGCAGGCCGCTGCGACTTGAAGTAATTCACGAAAGGTCGCGGGATCCGCTGGCGGCGAGGCGTAACGGACGCGGCAAAGCTTCGATGCCTCAACGTGCAGGGCGGACGCTTGGCTGAAGAGGCTGCCGGCCGGCAGGTGAAGCGCCGCCTGCCGAATATAACTATCTCTCGTCAGCGTGAGCCTGGGAGCGGAAATGGCTTGTTCGAGGTAGAAGATCAAGTCGTCATGCAGCTCTGCCGGTACGGCGCGTCCTGCGTCCCTGCAGACCCGCAGCCGTGCCAGTAAATCCGCCGGCGCCCCCGGCATGCTAGTGCGCCCTCGCCGCGCTACCGCCGCAGGCGCGCAACCAGCGCTGCGCATCTTCGCCCGGCGGCAGTTCATAGCCCGCGTGGAGAAGCAGGGCGTAGAACTCGCTGAACTCGATGGGTGCGGAGATCGACCAGAATTCGCGGCGGATGGCATAGACGAAGCCGGAGCGAGTCTCGGGGTCGTAGGTCAAAATGGTTTCTCTGTCGGCCGCCAGAATCGAATTCAGGCCGTTGCTGAATACTGAAGGCATCGCCAACCTCGGCAATCTCACCTGCATTTTGCGTTCTGCCACTTGCCCCGCCCCCCGATGTTGGTGTGTAGAAATTTTCGGTGAATCAGACTAGATCGAAGCAAGCCAAGGTGAAGCGAGTGGCGCAAGCGGCTGCCATTCTTCTTCCACACCCTTCTTTTTTCTTTTGAAAAAAATAAGAAGTTAAATCCCGCGCCCGCGCGCGCGACCACGTGCAGCTGTGCTGCTATGTGCGGCATGGTGTGCAGGATGGTGTGCAGGGCTGAAACGTAGATGGGGCAAGGCTTGTGCAGCCATGTGCGGCATACGCGCGCGCGCCAGGCGCGGATGCGCGCGCCCGGGCATGCGCGCGCCTACGCGCGGGCGCACGCGCCCGCCGGCGCGCGCGGCCATCCTGCACAACCCTGCACACCGTTGATTTTAAAGGATTTTCATGCCGCACAGCATGCCGCACAGGTCCCGCACATGCCTGCACATTTGGGTCACTGTGCAGCATGTGCGGCCTTGCTCTTGCGGCGTGCGGCTTCTTCCGTCTGCTTTACTCGGCCTCTAACCAAGGCGCTGAATCCGGCAATTCGAATTCCAAGATCGCTTGCCTCATGACCTCGAATAGGGTTTTTGAACCTGCCAAGAATTGATAGCTGGTGTGGCCCGACCGTTTCGCCCATGTAGGTATAGCGTTTGCGAACTGAGATGACGCGGTGCTCTGACACCAGGCGCTCTACGAACCTGTTGATGCCTGCTGCCACAAGCCTTTGTCGATCGCACCAGTCAACGTAGAGTCTATAAACATCTAGCGAAAGGGCGACACCGAAGTCGATATCACAGAACTCACCTGACTGGTACGCGTCAAAAAACGTGTCAATTTCATGCGCAAAACTATATCCAGAGCCGCGACGTACCGACGGTATAGGAACACCTTTCGCTTCCAGCGAGCTAACGATTGCACGTGCCAGACGGCTTGCCGATACGCCCTCCTCACGCGCGGAATCGATCGCCAACGCGATCTGGGCTTGGATATGCGCAATCACGTCAGGCGTTTCAATTTCATTTTCTAGTGTGCTCATCATGTGCCTTATTCAGTAAGTTGAGAGTGGACTATCTACACAGCAAACGGGGTCCGAATTACCCGCGTAGGGCAGGACCCAGGAGGACCCACAACCGGGTCTCGTGCTCATCGATCGATGCGACTGAATCGACGCGAGCGAACATCGATCAGCGGGCATTACTCACTCACGGGGGGAAGGGGTCAAAGCTGGATCGCCACGTAGCCGGTCGGGCAGCGATTCCAGGCTCGCGATACGAACAAACCTCTTCCGGCCGATCATGAACGTGTCTAGGAGCCCACGACTTGCGAGCTCAAATGCCTTTGTTTTTGCGATGCCTCGGCGCTTGCACTCAGGAACGAGTGGCCCGAATCCGTAAGCTGGAGCGTTGGTTACTTCATTTTGCATAGCACATACCCTGCCTGAACTGTTGCGACCAGATTGGATGCATTGCTTACTGAATTGCAAGCGCGTGTTTACTGAACTTCCAAAGCTGCGGAAGATCGCAACATTCCGTAAAAATAGGACAGCCCAAGACGAGCGCCAGAACGTAGCGCCCGCGCGGGTGGTGGCCGGCACGGGCGCTGTTAGAGCACATGATTTTTTGCAGCTGGATTAGTTCGTTTAGGTCCGCCGAGTGCGCAAAACCGGGCCCTAATAGCAATTGCTTACCCTTTGTCCTTCGCGCTTTGATGGATATACAGCTGCTTGTGCACATACACCGCTGTGTTCCACATGAAAACAGCACATTGGAGTTGTGGGTTCATTGGACACGCTCGCTGGATTCAAGAATGGAGTCGATGGCGCTGGAGGCTGAGGAAACCAGCTCGGCCAAGGCGAAGTGGAGGCGGTCGGTGAGGTTGTGGCCCAGCGCCTGATCCGGGTCGCTGTTCTCCTGGGCATGCAGCGCCGCGTGGAGGATCGTGGATACCCCGGAGATGCCGGCCAGGCAACGGTCTACTCGTGCAAGGCGATGAACATAGGGGGCGGGTATATTGGTCCCGCCCCAGTCGCGCCCGCACGAGGACGCGGCGAAGCGCTCCCGAGATAGGGCAAAGAAGAAATCGGACGTGCCCGGCGGCAGGTTAGATGCAGGCGGATCGGTGGTGACGCGCTGTTCAACGGCGTCGAGGGTGTCGGCAAAGGCCGAAAGCGCCTCCGCTTGCGCGGGGCTGAGGGACGAACGGTTCATGCTGGACTCCTGTAGATTCGGGAGTCCGCCGCACTGCTGTCAAACAGGGTGGCGGACGGTACGCGGTTGACAGACCTGCCTACAGGCACAGGCGAGCCTTGCGGCTCCCGCGCACCGCCCGCCATAAAACGGGCATGAAAAAGCGCCGGTCGTGGCGGCGCTGGTGCGCCTGTAGGATTCGGGCTGTCAAACCCGGCCACGGGATGGACCGCGGCCGACGCAGCGTGCGCTTGGTCCTCGGACGTGTCAAGGTCAAGTGGTCACACGCCAGCACGCTGAAAAACGCGAGCGTGTCCGGCGGCAGGTTGCGGGCGGTGATTTCCGCCGCTTTACCGGCTGCTGCCGGATGCGGTATCGAAGGCCGCTGCTTTGCTGCTGCTGGCCTTCAGTATGTCAAGATGATCCGCCCATGCCTGCATCATCTGGCGCCGCGCGGGTAGGTGCGCCGTGCGGTTGTAGGCGCGCCCGTTCGGATCTTTCACGGTATGCGCGAGCTGGTGCTCGATGTAGTCTGGCCGGAAGTGCAGCGTCTCATCGAGGACCGTTCTGGCCATTGCACGAAAGCCGTGCCCGCTCATCTCGTCTTTCGCGAAACCCATGCGCCGAAGCGCGGCCAGTACCGCGTTGTTGCTCATAGGCCGCCGGGGCGAGCGCACCCCAGGGAACACGTATCGCCCGCGCCCGGTTAACGGCTGCAGCTCGGCCAGGATGGCCACGGCCTGCGTGGACAGCGGCACCAGGTGCGCGATGCGCATCTTCATCTTCTCGGCCGGAATGTTCCACTCCGCAGCGTCGAGATCGATCTCAGCCCACTCTGCCTGTCGCAGCTCGCCAGGTCGCACGAACACCAGCGGCGCCAGCTGCATCGCGCTGCGCGTCACGAGAGAGCCGTTGTAGCTGTCGATAGCCCGAAGCAAGCCGCCGATCGCCTCGGGTTCGGTTATAGCCGCGCGATGCGTTGCCTTGACCGGGGGCAGGGCGCCGCGCAAATCCGCAGCCGGATTGCGTTCGGCACGCCCTGTAACAATAGCGTAGCGGAACACCTGGCCGCAGTTCTGCAGCACGCGGTGGGCTGTCTCAACGGCGCCGCGAGCTACCACCCGGTTCAACGTGGCCAGCAGGTCCTTGGCCGTGACCTCGTTGACCGGGCGGGTGCCCAACCAAGGGAAAATGTCGTTCTCCAGTCTCAACAGGATCTTCTCAGCGTGCGAGGGCACCCAGGATGCCTGCTGCTTGCCAAACCACTCGCGGGCTACGATCTCGAAGCTGTTGGCCGTCTGCGCTTCCTTGGCGGCCTTGGCAGCCTTCCGGTGCTCCCCTGGGTCAATCCCGGCGGCCAGCAGCTTGCGGGCCGCATCGCGGCGCCCACGGGCCTCAGCTAGGCTGACCTCGGGATAGCTGCCGTGGGCGAGCCGCTTCTCCTTGCCCCCGAAGCGGTACTTCTGCCGCCATAGCTTGCCACCTGCCGGGGTGATCTCCAGGTAGAGGCCGCCGCCGTCGAAAAGGCGCTGTGCCTTGTCGGTAGGCTTGGCCTTGCGCAGAGCAGTATCGGTGAGCGCCATCTGGGGGCATCCCATGGGCCGGAGCGGCCGGTGCCCCAAACAATGCCCCCATTCGCGCGTGATTTGCAATAACCCTCTGCGAACGAAGGCGAACGAAAAAAGGCCTGATTCCCTAGATTTTCTAGAAGAATCAAGCCTTTAACGAACGTCCACGAACCACTGTGAACGATGGTCTGGTGGAGGTGGCGGGAATCGAACCCGCGTCCGAAGGCACTCCATCCCCGGTACTACATGCTTAGCGCTCCGTTGGGTCTCGTCTCCTGACAGCACGGCGCGCAAAGCGCATCAGAAGACCAGCCTGTTGCGGTTAAGCGATGACTGACAGGCAGCCGTCAAAGCCGGTTCCGTGATGATGACCCTACATCCACGAGCACGGGCACAAGTGGGTTCGGGGCTTACGCCTTAAGCGGCGAGAGCGTAGTTGTCGTCGTTGGCAACTAGAAGTTTGCGACTGGATTTACGAGGAAAGTCACCCCCTCGGCATGCACCAGGCGATTTCATAACCCCCGTCGAAGCCAGGTGCACCCCCGGGAATCAGATTTCGCTGACCAGCTCAGTGTAGGGACGTGCGGAGACGGCCACAAGTCCGGCGCACGCGGCCGCTCGGGATGGCTTCACCGCGCAACCACGCCCTAGGCGTCGGTGACGCGCAGCAATGCGGCTACGGGAAAGTCGGCCAGCAGTTCCCGCAGCGGAAGAGAGGCGTGCGCTTCTTCGACGTGGTGCGTGCGGGCGCTGATCACGTCCCGCCATGCGCCCGGGGGCAGCGGCAAGGCGGTGTCGGACCATCGCTCCGGGGGTACCTGCGGTGTCTCGACCTGGGCGCACAGCAGCGGCCAGGCCAGCCGCGGCGCCAGCACGGCCAGCGCCTGGCCCTCGTGCTCGCGCAGGAAGGCGATGGCGCGCCCGGCGTGGGCGCCGCTCGGTTCCAGCGGCGTATGGCCGCCGTGGGCGAACAGTGCCGGATGTTCGCGGCGCGCGTTCAGCAGCGCGGCGATCAGGTGCTGCTTGACGCGGCCGTCCTTCCATTGCCCGAGCAGGGCCGGCAGATCGGGGGACACGTGCAGGGCCGCTTGGCGCCGGGCGTAGTCCACCGGGCGGCGGTTGTCCGGGTCGACCAGTGAGAAGTCCCAGAACTCGGTGCCCTGGTAGAGGTCGGGAACGCCGGGCACGGTCAGGCGCAGCAGCGTCTGGACCAGGGAGTTCAAGGCGCCGGCCGGCGCGATGGCGCGCACCAGACTTTCGAAGCTGGCGAGGAAGCCGGGATTTTGCTGCGGCGAAAGGCAGCGGCGCAGGCGCTCCTGACAGGCGGCCTCGTAGGCTTCGTTGGGCTCGGCCCAGCTCGAATGGCGCTTGGCTTCGCGCAGCGCCTTCTGCTGCCACTGCGACAGGCGCTCGCGCAGCGCTTCGAGCGCTTCGGTGTCGCTCGTGTCCAGGTCCAGCGGCCAAGCGCCGACCAGGCTCTGGTAGAGCATGGACTCGTCCACCGGATCGGGGGCCTGCGATCGATCGGTGTCCGCGTCGCCGGCGAACACCCCCTGCCACTGGCGCAGGTGACGCTCCCACTGGTCCGGAATCTCGCTCAGCACCGCCAGCCGGGCGCGCGCGTCTTCGCCGCGTTTGTGGTCGTGGGTGGCCGTGGCCAGCAGCGAATGCGGATGGCTGCGCTGGCGCTGCGCGCAGGCGGCGTGGAATTCCTCCGCCGACATCGAGAAATGGTCCGGCTCCGCGCCCACCTCGTTGCGCGACAGCAGGCGCCCGTAGCGGTAGAACGTGGTGTCTTCGATCGCCTTGGCCGCGATCGGCGGGGTCAGGCGCTGGAAGCGCCGGATGACGCGCGCGGCCTCCTCCTGCGCTTCTTCGGGCGCGTCGCCCGAGAGCCAGCGCAGCAGCAGGCCCATCGCTTCGGGATCGATCTCGGCGCCGGAGCCTTGCGCCGCCAGCGCGGCCTGCTGCAGGACGCGGATGTCCAGGCGGTCGGCGCCCGAGGCTTCGGCATAGGTGCGGTACACCGGGAAGTGCACGATCAGCTCGACCAGGGCCGCGCGCAGCGATGCGATGGCGCTGTCGGCCTCGTCGTCCCGGTAGGCGAGGGCGCGTATGGCTCGCACCGTCGCGTCGAGGTCGGCGGCGAAATTCTCCAGCGTCATCTGCCGGCGCGCGTCGAGCACGTGCGCGGCGTACGGATGCGCGCCGGCC